>CAIRGS010000127.1 GCA_903878125.1 uncultured Nitrosomonadales bacterium
GAAATACATGTAGTTTTTTATTATTGGTTTTGCAAGGAGTTAACATGGCTGTTCAACAGAATAAGAAATCCCCATCCAAGCGTGGCATGCACCGTTCACACGATTTCCTGGTTAGCCCGGCACTGGCGATTGAACCCTCCACTGGTGAACAACATCTGCGTCACCACATCAGCCCAACTGGCTATTATCGTGGTAAAAGAGTTGTCAAAATCAAAGGCGACTAATCACATCTTGCGGTAGCGGATACGCACCCAATAATAAGGTGCAGACGCATCTATAGTATTCCAATATCCAAGTTGAACATAGCGTAAGAGGATCGCCTGGTGGATGTCACAATAGCCATTGATGCCATGGGAGGCGACCACGGAACGCACGTCACCATTCCCGCTGCGGTGAGATATCTGCAACAACATCCAAACGATACTATTGTATTGGTTGGATTGCCTGTTGCAATCGAGGCTGAACTGCGCACCATTAAAATGTCTACCGGGCCACGACTGCGTATCCAGGCAGCCAGTGAGGTGGTCGGCATGGATGAATCCCCACAATTGGTGTTACGCAGCAAAAAAGATTCTTCCATGCGCGTCGCCATTAACCTTGTAAAAAATGGCGAGGCATCCGCTTGCGTAAGTGCCGGAAATACTGGCGCATTGATGGCGACAGCGCGTTATGTGCTTAAAATGCTGCCTGGTATAGACCGCCCCGCGATTGCTTCATTTCTGCCCACGTACAAGGGGCAAGTCTGTATGCTCGATCTTGGCGCGAACGTGGATTGTAACGCTGAAAATTTATTACAATTCGCCCTGATGGGTACTGCTCTGGTTTATGCGATTGAACATAAAAATAATCCTACAGTGGGCCTGCTCAATATTGGCAGTGAAGATATCAAGGGCAACGAAATCGTCAAGCAGGCGAGTGAATTGTTGCAGAAAAGCGATTTAAATTTTTACGGGAACATCGAAGGCAACGATATTTTCAAGGGGGTAACCGACGTGGTGGTTTGCGACGGCTTTGTCGGGAATGTTGCACTGAAAACAACAGAGGGGCTGGCGCAGATGTTGGGCGGTTTTCTGCGTGAGGAATTTAACCGTAATATATTTACCAAACTGGCCGGGCTGATTGCCACTCCGGTACTCAAGGCATTCAGACGCCGTGTTGATCCCCGCCGTTACAACGGTGCCAGCCTGTTGGGATTGAAAGGTATCGTACTGAAAAGCCACGGCTCTGCTGATGCGTTCGCCTTCTTTTGTGCCATTGAACGTGCCGCCGAAGAAGCCCGTGGCGGCATGTTGCATCACATCAGCGAGCACATAGAAAAATGGCATCATGCAAGCCAACAAAAAGCACGGGAGGCATCCTGAAATATTCAAAAATAATCGGCACCGGCAGCTACCTACCAGCCAAGGTTTTGACTAACTTCGACCTTGAGAAGCTGGTCGAAACTTCGCATGACTGGATTGTCACACGCAGCGGCATTATCGAGCGGCACTTTGCCGCTGAAGGTGAGCAGGCCAGTGACCTGGCAGTACATGCCAGTCAGCGTGCGCTGGAGGCGGCTGGCATCGGCGTGGATGAGATTGATCTGGTCATAGTCGCTACGACAACGCCGGACAATATCCTACCCAGCACTGCATGTATCCTGCAAGACAAGCTGGGCATCAAGAATGGCCCGGCCTTCGACGTGCAAGCGGTGTGCAGCGGCTTTATTTACGCATTAAATACCGCTGATCTGTATATTCGAGGTGGGCAAGCGCGCAATGCCTTGGTAGTAGGTACCGAAGTATTGTCACGCTTGCTTAACTGGGAAGATCGCACTACCTGTGTATTGTTTGGTGATGGAGCGGGCGCGGTGGTACTGCAGCGTAGCGATGTACCGGGCATTCTGTCCGCCAAGTTGCATGCCGACGGTAGCCACCGTAACAAGTTAACTGCCGACGGCGGCATACGTGATGGCGCGATATTCGGCGATCCTTACATTAGGATGGACGGTCAGGCGGTATTTAAATTCGCGGTCAAGGTACTCAGTGAAGTAGTGGAAGAGGTCTTGGCCGAAAACAAAATGACGTGTACCGACATCGATTGGCTGGTTCCCCACCAAGCCAATATTCGCATAATGGAAGCTACCGCCAAAAAGCTTGGGCTGAGCATGGACAAAGTGGTGGTGACTGTTGCCCATCACGGCAATACATCGGCGGCATCCATTCCACTAGCGCTGGATACCGCAGTGCGCGACGGACGCATTCAGCCCGGTCAGCACGTGCTGCTGGAGGCAGTCGGCGGTGGTTTCACCTGGGGTGCGGTTCTGCTGCGCTGGTAACTTCTCGTAATATTCTCCAAGTGCTTATAACTAAATTCGCTTTCGTTTTTCCAGGGCAAGGCTCGCAATCACGCGGCATGATGAACAATTACGCTGACTTTCCCGTAGTGCGTAATACTTTTGACGAAGCTTCCGAGATATTGCATCAAGACTTGTGGCAACTGGTAGCAGGAGGCAGTGATGCGGAACTCAACGATACTGTGAATACGCAGCCTCTTATGCTGACCGCCGGAGTGGCGGTATATCGCGCCTGGCAAAGCTTGAATGCTCCAACACCGGCATTGCTGGCTGGTCACAGCCTCGGCGAATACACTGCGCTGGTGGCGGGTGGGGCGCTTCAATTTGCTGATGCTTTGCCACTGGTGCGTTATCGAGCTGAATGTATGCAAGAAGCCGTGCCGAAAGGCGTAGGAGGCATCGCTGCAATTCTTGGGTTGGATGATGAAAACGTGCTTAAGGTGTGCCTTGAAGCTGCTCAAGACGAAGTGTTGGAAGCCGTTAATTTCAACTCACCCGGACAGGTAGTGATTGCCGGCAACCGTGCGGCGGTCGAACGCGGCATGGAGTTGGCCAAGATCAAAGGTGCGAAACGCACGCTAATGCTGCCGATGAGCGTACCCTCGCATTGCAGCCTGTTGCGTAGCGCGGCGGAATTGTTGCGCGTGAGATTAAATGGCGTGACGATGCAAGCTCCCTCCATCCCGGTACTGCATAATGCCGATGTAAAAAGTTATGTGGATGTACCTTCTATTAAAGATGCTCTCGTACGCCAGTTATATTCGCCGGTACGCTGGGTGGAAACCGTGCAATGTTTCGGTCAACAATTTATTACACATAACGTCGAATGCGCGCCCGGCAAAGTGCTGATGGGCCTGAACAAACGTATAGACACAAACCAACAGGCATTGGCACTGAGCGATGGCAATGCCTTGCAATCCGCATGGGCAGCATTGACAATACAACTGGAGGACGAATGAGTTTGCAAGGACAAATCGCATTGGTAACCGGCGCCAGTCGTGGCATCGGGCAGGGCATTGTATTGGAGCTAGGCAGACAGGGTGCAACCGTGATCGGCACCGCAACCACCAAAAATGGGGCGCAGACAATTAGTGACTATTTGGCGGTCGCTGGCATCAAGGGCTGTGGCATGGCGCTTGACGTCAATGATGCCGTACAAATTGATCAGGTTATCAGCGATACTCGAAATCAATATGGTGAAATTTCTATTTTGGTCAATAACGCCGGCATTACCCGCGACAACTTGCTAGCGCGCATGACCGATGAGGAATGGGACGACATCATATCGACCAACCTGAAATCTGTGTTCCGAATGAGTCGCGCCGTACTACGAGCCATGATGAAGGCGCGCCATGGCCGCATTATCAATATTTCCTCGGTGGTAGGCAGCATGGGCAACGCGGGACAAACCAATTATGCCGCCTCCAAGGCTGGCATCATGGGTTTCAGCAAATCGCTGGCTCGCGAAATTGGTAGTCGAAACATCACCGTAAATTGCATCGCACCCGGTTTTATCGCTACCGATATGACCGATGCATTGTCGCAGCCGCAGCGCGACAAACTGATTGAGAATGTGCCGTTAAAACGCTTGGGGCAAGTGGCTGATGTTGCTGCCAGCGTAGCCTTCCTTGCCGGCCCGGGAGCGGCTTACATAACCGGCGCGACCTTACATGTGAATGGTGGACTGCACATGGAGTGAGGTAGCTTGTTTCATTCGCAGCAATGCTGACTTTAAAATATTATTAGTGTAAAAATGACGATTGGGGATGACTCGAATAGTAATTTTTGCCGTCACTGTCTCTACCAAATCCCGAAACATATCGGCGAATTTGCTCTTGCCGGTTTGAAACAGATTGCTCAAAACCAATGTCCGTAATTACCTGTGCCTGGCCATTCAGAAATCATTCTGAAATGTTTCGCAGGATGGTTATTTTTACTGATGACTTGGTCAAATTGAGGCGAATGGTTTACTGGAGATATAGATGAAACAAGACGTTTTCTTGTCAGTTTGCAAGGCAGTTTGTGCGGTCATCTTTGTACCCATGCTGCTTTCAGGTTGTGGTGCTGGTGACAGCCAACAAAAAACTGCAGCGGCCACATCCCCGCCACCTCCTGAAGTCGATGTAATTACCGTCACTCGAAGCTCGGCAGTGCTCACTCAAGACTTGCCCGGTCGCCTTCAGGCATATCGTACCGCTCAAGTACGTGCCCGAGTGGAAGGAGTGGTTGAAAAACGGAAATTCACCGAGGGCAGCAATGTTAAAGTGGGCGATTCGCTGTATCAGATTTTTTCACGCAACTACCTGACAGCTCATGATGCGTCCAAAGCAGACGTAGCTGTTGCCCGTCAAACACTGGCGCGCTATAAATACCTTCTAGACGCAAAGGCAGTTAGCCGACAAGATTATGAATTGGCAGAGGCCAAGCTCAAACAGTTCGAAGCAGCCTTTTCCAAGGCGCGGGAAGATTTGGACAATACCCGTGTACCCGCTCCTATTTCGGGTCGCATAGGACGCTCCCAAATTACCGAAGGGGCGCTTGTAGGCCGTAACGAAGCCACGCTACTTGCAACTATCGAGCAAGTCCATCCTCTTTATGCAAACTTCACCCAATCGGGCGCCGACACTCTCCGTCTTCAGCGGGCAATTAAAGCCGGAAATTTGACGCGAACCGAGCCAGCCAAAGTTGAGCTGGTTCTTGAAGATGGAAGTATATATCCCCAATCGGGCAAATTTCTGTTCTCGGATTTGGCCGTTGACCCCAGTACAAATAGCGTTTCGCTCCGGGCAGAGTTTCCAAATCCCAAACAAGAGCTACTACCCGGAATGTTTGTTCGCATTCGCTTCCCAGAGGCTAATATCGACAATGCTGTCAGAATACCTCAACGCGCACTACTGGCGGATGCACAGGGACAATTTGTGATGATTGTAGATCCCCAGAGTAAAGTGGCAGTCCAGCGGGTTAAGGCAGGCAGTATGGCGAGTGGCGACTTCATCATCTCCGAGGGGTTAAAAGGTGGTGAACAGTTAATTGTCAACGGCTTGCAAAAAGTGCGGCCGGGCAGCGTTGTGAAGCCCATCCCCTTAAATCAAACTGCAAATGCAAATACCCCAGTGGCAATAGCCCACGCGAAAAAATAGAGGCTGACGTGTTAGCTAATTTCTTTATAGACCGTCCCATCTTTGCCTGGGTCATCGCCTTGGTAATCCTGCTTGGCGGGGGACTTGCGCTACGTAGTTTGCCGGTCACTTCTTATCCGGCTGTGGCTCCTCCGGCTCTGGCTATTACTCTCAGCTACCCTGGTGCCTCCGCCCAAGTAGTTGAGGAAACCACCGTCGCCTTGATTGAGCAGGAATTGAACGGCATCGAACACTTGCTCTACATGGATTCGTCCTCCGAGCTTGGCCGCGGCACCATCACTCTCACTTTCGAAGCTGGCTCCAATCTGGACATTGCCTCGGTCGAAACCCAAAACCGCATCAAGCGTGCCGAAGCGCGCTTGCCGGAGGATGTGCGGCGACAGGGAGTAACTGTGGCGAAATCAGCACGCAATTACTTGATGTTCGTCACACTTGTTTCGCCAGACAAAAGCCTCAATAACGTTGCGCTTGGCAGTTATGCGGCTGCCAACGTGCTGGAGAGCATCCGCCGTGTGCCCGGGGTGGGTGAAGGTATTCTCTTTGGCACCGAATATTCAATGCGGATATGGCTTCAGCCAGAGCGGCTTCATGCATTTAACTTGACCCCAGGCGATGTTTCACGCGCTGTACGAGCGCAGAACATACAGCTTGCCATGGGTGAGCTTGGGCAACTACCCGCGCCGAATGGCCAGCAACTGAACGCTGTCATCGTTACCCAAGGCAGACTGTCAACCCCTGAAGAATTCGGTAACATCATAGTGCGTGCCAACCCGGATGGCTCCACAGTACGTATCAAAGACATAGCGTCGGTGGAGTTAGGGGCACAAGATTATTCCGTTGCCGCTCGTCTTGATGGCCAACCGGCTTCAGCCATAGCCATTCGCTTGGCGCCAGGTGCCAATGCCCTGGATACAGCTAAAGCCGTCAAAGCCAAAATGACGGAGCTAGCCAAATTTTTCCCAAAAGGAGTTAGCTGGGTGGTGCCTTATGACACCTCTCAATTTGTTGAAATATCGATCCGGGAAGTTGTGAAGACCTTGGCAGAAGCCATGGTTCTTGTTTTTTTGGTTATGTACCTATTCCTTGGAAATCTTCGAGCCACCCTCATTCCCACTATCGTTGTACCGATAGCGCTCATCGGAGCCACCGTAGGACTGTACATTGTAGGTTACTCAATCAACACCTTAACGCTATTTGCCATGGTGTTGGCCATCGGCATTGTGGTGGATGACGCCATTGTGGTAGTGGAAAATGTCGAACGCATCATGACCGAAGAAGGGCTGCAACCGCGCGAAGCCACACGCAAGGCGATGAGGCAGATTATAAATGCCATTATCGCCATCACTTTGGTGCTAATTGCAGTATTCATTCCAATGGCTTTCTTTAGTGGTTCTGTCGGAGCCATCTATCGTCAATTCTCGGTAACCCTGATACTGACAATAGCCTTTTCAATGTTGATGGCGTTAACGTTATCGCCAGCGCTGTGTGCCACAGTGCTGAAACACACACCGATGCATGAGAAAAAGCCAGACACGGGTTTCTTTGGTTGGTTTAATCGTTTTTTCAGAAAAACGACCCAACGCTACGAATCTGGCGTGGGGCATGTTTTGAAAAAGATCTGGCTCTATCTTGTTCTCTATGCCGTCATTCTGACTACGGTGGGGGGGCTGTTTTCACGTTTGCCAACCAGCTTCCTGCCTGAGGAAGATCAAGGTTATTTTATTAGCGTGATCCAGCTGCCACCAGGTTCTACTCGTGAACGTTCGCTCGAGGTTCTGACTCAAGTAGAGCAGTTTTATCTTAAACAACCCGAAGTTGAGCACGTTATCGGAGTGGCTGGCTTTTCATTCTTTGGCCGTGGCCAGAATGCTGCTATTGCTTTCGTTCGGCTTAAGGGCTGGGATGTGCGCCCTGCACCAGTAAACTCTGCTTCTTCTCTAGTCAAACGCGCCAACATGACATTGTCTCGCATCAAACAGGCCATGATTTTTTCCATTAACGTACCGCCCATTCCAGAGTTAGCCGCTGTGGGCGGATTCGATTTTCGCTTGCAGGATCGTTCCGGTCAGGGACGTGAAAAACTACTTGAAGCACGCAATATGGCATTGGGCATGGCCAGCAAAAATCCAGCATTAGTGGGCGTACGGCCAGAGGGACAAGAAGCGGGGCCTCAATTACGGCTGGATATTGACCGACTAAAAGCACGTGCATTAGGCATCGATTTGGATGATTTGAATGAAACCCTGCAATCAGCACTAGGCGTTGCCTATATCAACGATTTCGTGCGTGATGGACGCATCCTGCGGGTTCAGATGCAAGCTGAGCCCAGCGTAGTAGCAACACCCGAGGGAATGTTGCGCTTGCCTGTGCGAAATATGCAGGGCGGGATGGTGCCCTTGTCCGAATTCACCTCGCCGCGCTGGGATGTCGGATCACCGAAGCTGGATCGTTACAACGGCCTGCCATCCATGAAAATTTCCGGTGGGCCCGCTCCTGGTCGAAGCAGCGGCGATGCGATTACGGCGATGGAGCAAATGGCTAGCCAATTACCATCAGGCTTTGGTTTTGAATGGTCTGGAACCTCTTATGAGGAACGCCTGTCTGGCAGCCAGTCAATATTACTCTTTGGTCTTTCGTTGATTGCCGTATTTTTGTGCTTGGCCGCACTTTATGAGAGCTGGTCAATTCCAGTAGCGGTTCTGCTGGTTG
Organism: uncultured Nitrosomonadales bacterium; assembly: GCA_903878125.1. Lineage (GTDB taxonomy): Bacteria > Pseudomonadota > Gammaproteobacteria > Burkholderiales > Gallionellaceae > Nitrotoga. The sequence goes on from CAIRGS010000127.1 coordinate 8,185, forward strand.
TACCCATCGGTATCATGGGCGCATTGCTAGCCATGACGTTGCGAGGCATGCCAAACGATGTTTATTTCAAGGTGGGACTGATTGTTATCATCGGTCTTTCGGCAAAAAATGCGATCTTGATTATTGAATTTGCGCGTGACCTGCAGGAACGTGGCTACAGTCTGTTTGATGCGACGCTGGAAGCCTGCCGGTTAAGATTCCGTCCCATATTAATGACATCGATCGCATTTATTTTAGGCGTGCTGCCCTTGGCTATTTCCACAGGCGCGGGGGCTAATGGTCGCCAAGCCATGGGCACTAGTGTCATGGGGGGAATGATAGCGGCAACGGTTCTGGCGGTATTTTTGGTGCCGGTATTTTTTGTGGTCGTTCGTCGCATCTTTCCCGGTCATCCACGCCGGCAGCAGGAAGACGATCATGCGTAAACAAAAAATTGCGCATTCCAATTGATATGAAACATTACTCAAATAACTATTTCAAGAATGCCAGAACATCGCTCGTGCTTCTGTTTAGTGGTTCGCTACTAGCGGCTTGCGCCGCTGGGCCGAACTACCTGCGCCCAGAAATGGATTTGCCAGAACATTGGCCAACCAATCCAAGCGCTACTAGTCCTGCTACAGCCAAGCCGGCAAATGCTGCTGGAGAACGCTGGTGGGGCCTGTATGCCGACCCAGTCCTCGACAAGATCGAAGATGAGGCACTTGCTCATAATGTGGATGCCCAAGTTACCACTGCACGAATATTGGAAGCGCGTGCCCAACTCGGAATAACTGAATCAGATCAGTATCCAAAACTCAACGCCAATGGAAATCAATCACGCACCAAAAGAAGCATTAACCCCGGGCTTTTTATTCCTCCAGTACGTATCATTGAATTTTCGCACATCACCCTGGATGCCAGCTACGAGCTGGATCTATGGGGGAAATTCCGCCGTGCCAGCGAGGCCTCACGTGCTGATCTATTTGCGACACAACTTAACAGAGACGCTGTACGCTTATCGCTAACTGCACAAGTGGCGCAACAATATTTTTCTTTGCTGTCGTCTGACGCCCAGGAATCTGCCATACGCCGCGTGTTAACCGGTCGTCAGGAAAGGTTCGAATTGGACAAAAAACGTCACGAGGTAGGGGTCATTTCAGAATATGAGCTTCACCAATCCGAGGCCGATACTGACACTGCACAATCGCAACTCATCTCCATTACTAAAGCTCGTGACCAACAAGAAGCAAGTCTCGCGCTGTTGCTGGGCCGCTCCCCGAGCATCGTGATGCATGGCAAACTGGAGCGCGGCAATCCCACTCTGGCTAACGTTTGGGTACCCGATGGGTTACCGGCTGAACTGCTACTACGCAGGCCCGATATACAAGAAGCAGAGCAAAAATTAATGGCCATGAATGCTCGTATCGGCGTAGCGCGCGCGCAGTTCTTCCCATCAATTAGTTTGACCTCCTACCTCGGCAGTGAAAGTATTTCACTCTCTAATCTATTTACCGGACCGGCGGGTATTTTTCAGTTTGCCGCGGGTATTGGTCAGCCAATATTTAATGCTGGACGCATTAAATTTGGCGTAAAGGCAGCAGAATCTCGCCGTGATCAGGCGTTAGCTCAATATAAGCAGGCAGTCGGAAGTGCTTTCGCCGATGTTCGCAACGCTTTGTTCGCACAAGAATCCGCGCGCCAGACACTAACAGCCGAAAGCTCTCGCAGCAGAGCGCTTTCGAAAGCACACAAACAATCAGAATTGCGATATCAAGTCGGGATTTCCAGCCGCTTGGAATTTTTGGATGTCGAGCGCAATTATCTGCAAGCAGAACTGAACCGCATAGATGCAGAACGTGCCCAGCGTTCAGCAGTTGCTGACTTGTTCAAAGCGTTGGCTGGAGGATGGCAGCAACCCCCCGTTAAACCAACACAGCGACCAGTACCGTCCTGAAATTAATTGTCTTTGCTCATTCTCGAACCGGTCATTTCACCGGGCATTTCATTGCTCCCTACACTGAAATTCAAAAACTTGCAGTTTCTTTTCAAAAACATGATAATAAGCACGAATTATTCGCATTTGCATTTAAGGAGACGTCATGTTTCAGACACTGATGATTACTTTTCGAGAAGGCTTGGAAGCTTTTTTGATCATTGCAATTTCATTAATTTATTTAACACAAACCAACCGTCGCGAATTGATCCCGGCAGTACATAGTGGCGTAGGCCTGGCGCTACTGCTGTCCGCAATGCTGGGGGTGGTACTGGCTCGCATTGGCGCCATTTCTTCATTTTGGATGGGAATGATGGCACTTGTCGCCGCCATATCAGTCATTTATTGCACAGTGCATATGAGCAAGATGGGCAAGTTTATGAAGAGAGAAATTACCGATGGCTTCAATAAAGCATCGGAACAATCTTCCGGTCGCGCCTGGATGATCGCCTTCTTCTTTTCCGCATTTATGGTGGGACGCGAGGGAGTCGAAACAGCAACCATGATTGCTACACTCGCGGCGCAAGCAGAAACGTCGCGTATGGCGATCGGAGCAGTGATTGGCGTGCTACTGGCAAGCTTACTCGCCTGGGCTTGGGTCAAATTTGGCCGCCGAATAAACTTGCAGAAATTTTTTCAGTTTACCGCTGTCTTCATGACAATCTTTGCGTTGCAATTAATGTTTTATGCGTTCCATGAATTTACCGAAGCAGATGCGTTACCTTTGGTCGATAACGCTTATTGGCATGTAGCCACCGAGCCTTGGTCGCCGGAAGGCGAGTATAGCCAATGGTTTTCCTACAGCTTTGGTATTTTGCCGTTAGGCTGGTTAATCTATGCCTACTTCTCCGATCGGAAAACGAATGCCACTAAGCTAGCCGCTTAGCTTGCCAAATCTCATTAAAAACGGCACATGAGCGCAATATCATTATTTTCGGCACCGCATCTTCCTGTGATGACCTGGGCTCAGGTCAAGCGCTTGGTACCGTTGACTTTTATCATCCTGCTGCACTTCGTTTTTTTCTACGCATTGCTAAACGGCTGGTTCTATCAAGCCAGGCAAGCATTACCAAAAGCAGAACCAGAATCACCAAAAGAAATATTTGTCAGCTTAATCACCGTCGACAATACACCCGAACCACCGCCGCCAGAACCTCAACCAACACCACCGAAACCAGTGCCGGTCGTAAAGAAAACGGTTACTCCGCCACTGGTAATTCCGGTTATTAACAAAGCGCCGTCGGAACAAGCCATCACAGCACCGCCCGTTCCTCCGCAACCGCCTGCCCCACCCAAACCGGCTGTAGTGGCTCCGGCCCCTGAACCGACACCGCCTGCCCCCCCGCCCCCGCCCTCTCAGCCCAAGACTGTTACAACCGGCGTGCAGTATCTCCGCGCACCTGAACCGGAATATCCAGCCCTTGCCCGACGCATGGGTGAAGAAGGGCGTGTTACGCTACGCGTATTGGTGAATGAGAGTGGCCGCCCGACCCGGGTCGACATACAGAAAACATCGGGCTCGCCGCGACTCGACGAAGCAGCGCGGCAAGCAGTCCTGCGTGCAATATTCAAGCCGCATATGGAAGATGGCAGAGCAACCACCGTTTATGCCATCGTGCCTATTACCTTTCAGTTGGATAATTAAAGAAGGAATCATCATGCAAGCAAATCCTTACGGACTAGAAAGTTTATGGATTCAAGGTGATTTGATCACCAAAGGCGTTACCGTGCTACTTGTCATCATGTCGATCGCATCGTGGTACGTGATTGTCACTAAAGCACTGCAACTATTGACCTATCGTCGTGCATCACATGCTGCCGGTCACGCATTCTGGGATACCACCAACTTGGCTGAAGGTGTTGCCACGCTTGGCACCAACAATCCATTTTCCGATATCGCACAGGCAGGTATAACCGCCATGCGCCATCATGCTGCGCACAAAGGCCATTTGCACGATCAGCTATTAGTCAGCGATTGGGTTACGCTGTCCTTGCGGCAAGCGATAGATGACACTTCCGGCAAGCTGCAAACCGGTATGGCTGTATTGGCGTCGGTCGGTTCGACCGCGCCGTTTGTCGGACTGCTCGGTACGGTGTGGGGTATTTATCACGCTCTGGTGTCGATCGGCACTTCGGGTCAAGCGAGTATCGACAAGGTCGCGGGACCAGTAGGCGAAGCATTGATCATGACAGCGCTTGGCTTGGCGGTAGCGATTCCGGCCACCTTCGGCTATAACGCTTTAGTCCGAAGCAATAAATCCACTATTGCAAAACTGAATAAATTCGGGTTCGACTTACACGCGCTGTTCATCACTGGCGCCCGCTCCAGCACTACCGACACTGTCGGCGATAATGGCGCTAACATTGCCGCCGTCAGGAGTGCATAATGGCAATGGGCTCCCTGTCTGAATCGGATGATGACTTTAACCCTGAGATTAACACCACACCGTTAGTCGACGTAATGCTGGTGCTGCTGATTATTTTTATCATCACAATTCCGGTCATGAACCATAGCGTAAAAATTGATTTGCCACGCGCAACGAACCAGCGCGATGAAATCAAACCGGAGAGCATCAACCTGTCAATTGATGCGCAAGGCCTTATGTATTGGAATACCGAAATCATTGATGCGGCGCAAATGAGTACCCGTATCGCCGAGGCTTCGAAAAAATTACCGCAGCCTGAACTGCATATCCGTGCCGAACGAACGACTCAATACGAAAAAATTGTAGAGGTAATGGCTGCCGCACAGACTGGCGGTTTAAGTAAAATCGGATTCGTAACTGATCCGAAAACCAAGTAGCGGGGCGATAACAATCCACACCGGAGCGGACGTACTGCGCTAATAACTGTCTCATTGCATTAACTGCATCAGGACTGAGCGCCATGCTCAGAAAAATCCGTAAAATATATTGAGCACTGAACAGGTGCTCTTTGTGCGAAAAAATCTCGATACCGGGGGGCATGGGTCGATGGTCGCACAAAGCCCGGGTAGGCAGCCATATCTGGCATGATACGGCTATCCATGGCAAAATATTTTTACAATGCGGTTTTAAAGAACGACGCTCAATCAAGAAAATTTAAAGGATAGCCTACTAATGATTACGCCAAACAACCTCAAGACTGTAGGCCTCAAGACTACGCTGCCACGCCTAAAAATCCTCAACCTGTTTGAAAATTCCGAAGTACGGCACTTAAGTGCCGAAGATGTTTATAAAATGCTTATCGGAGAAGGGCTCGATGTCGGTCTGGCAACGGTATACCGGGTACTGACACAGTTCGAGCAGGCAGGACTGCTAGTCCGCCACCACTTTGAAACTGGCAAAGCGGTGTTCGAGCTTAACAAAGGTGGTCACCATGACCATTTAATATGTTTGCAATGTGGTCGGGTTGAAGAATTCCACGACTCCGCAATCGAAAAACGCCAAATAAAAGTTGCCGATGACCTTGGTTTCACGATCCGTGACCACGCGCTTTACCTTTATGCTGACTGCACTAAAGTCAATTGCCAATACAAAACATAAACGCAACTCAAGGGCGAGTGATATGTTTTTGGCTGATTAAAGCAAGACTGGCTCAAATCCAGAGTCCGCCTAAATGCAAAAACAGCCCTGCTTCATGACACGGCATTTTGAATGATGGGAAAAACGACCACATGATCCACTTCCAAACGGATCCCGATCCACTCACCGATGGCATGGTTATGGTGGCTCGGCACCAAGGAAAGCACGCGGTTGCCGCCCGGCAGGCGTAAGGTATAAAGAATATCCGCACCGCGAAATGCCTTGTGCTCAACCTGGGCAAGCAGGGGACTCGCATCATCATGGATAATATCGTCCGGGCGTAGCAACACCTCCACCTCGCACCCATTATTACTGCCCTCATCACAACCTGCAGTAGCGCGAACGCCAGGAGTTTTGCTATGTAGCGTACCCAGCTCGATTTCAACCTGGCTAGCGTTAAGTACCTTCCCCGGTAGCAAGACGCCTTGACCAACGAAATCAGCGACGAAGCGGTTCTCGGGCAGATGGTACAAATTGTAGGCTGTGTCCCACTGCTGGATCTCTCCATCATGCATGACCCCTATCATGTCGCCCATGGCGAATGCTTCATGCTGATCGTGAGTGACGATAATAGCGGTAGCGCCCTGCTGCTTGATTATGTCGCGCACCTCAAGCGAAAGTCGTTCGCGCAGCTCAACATCCAGATTTGAAAACGGCTCGTCCATCAACAATAGGTTCGGGCAGGGCGCTAACGCGCGAGCCAATGCCACGCGCTGCTGCTGACCACCGGAAAGCTCATGCGGATAAGCTTGGTCACTCCCTTCCAGTCCAACTGTTTGCAACAACTCTTCCACACGCTTGTTGCGTTCGGTGCGAGATTGTCCATGCAAGCCAAAGCCCACGTTGGCGGCTACATTCAAATGTGGAAACAGGGCATAGTCCTGAAATACCATGCCGATACGACGTTTCTCGGCAGGAACAATCAAACCGGGTGCACTCACCCGCTCGCCGTTAAGCACAATTTCACCACCCATAATGGGCTCGAATCCGGCGATAGCGCGGAGCACGGTGGTCTTGCCGCACCCTGATGGACCAAGCAGGCAGCCAATGTCGCCAGCATTAAGCACAAAGGAGAGGTCGCGCAATACTTTGCGTGCCGCGTAGGACTGACTGACGTGTTTAAGTTCAAGTAGCATTATTTAGCAGGCTTCGATTTTTATATATTCAACCACATAGCTGTAACCTAGAAACTTCCCCTACAGATCTCGGATGTTAAAAACTTCCTCTAGCCTTTTTTATGAAATATAGGGTTTATGAAACATATGGTGCCCTACCCTGCTTTCGTTCAAACCTGACCCTGACACACCGGCGCTATTTTGAGCGATATCTGGTCAGCAAAATCACTGGTGCCAATCCAACCAGCACCAGTGCCACGGCGGGTAATGCAGCTCGGTTCCACTCGCCTCCCGAGGTCATCTCGAACACCCTCACTGCCAGCGTATCCCATCCAAACGGTCGAGTCATCAACGTAATCGGCATTTCCTTCATCACGTCCACAAATACCAGCGCTGCTGCCGTTAACAGGCCGCCACGCAATATCGGCAAATGCACCCGGGCAATCAAGCTGACACCAGACACGCCCAAGCTGCGCGCAGCCTCATCCACGCTCCGTGTAATGCGATGCATTTGACTTTCTATCGGACTGTGGGCCACCGCCAGAAAGCGAACCAGATATGCCAGAAGCATTACCATCAAAGAGCCTTGCAACAGCGGCGACTGCACCCAGCCCGCAGCCACTAGATGATTATCCAGCCACGCTACCGGAATGAATATCCCCACCGCCAGCACTGCCCCTGGTAGCGCGTAACCAATGGTGGCGATGCGTGCCGTCATGCGTAACAGCAAACCGGGATGCTGGCGCGCGCTATAGCTCAATAGCAAGGCAACTGCTCCTGCCAATAGCGCAGCAAAAGTAGCCAACGCCAACGAATGCCAGAAAAAATCCAGGTAACGCGCATCCAAGTCTTGCTCCACTACTTCTGACGCCCACAGCAGTAACTGAGTGACAGGTATGATAAATCCAAGTGCCAGCACTGCCAGGCAAAAACCGGCAGCCAGCCAAGCCCGGGCGCCCGTGAGCAAAATGCGAGCCTGGACGCTATGTTTCCCCGTCTGGGTATAGTGCATGCGTGAGCGGGTCTGCTGCTCTGACAGTAACACCACCAACACGAAAACAATCAGCAAAGATGCTAACTGAGAAGCGGCTTGGAGCGAAAACAGCGAGAACCACGCCTTATAGATAGCAGTGGTGAACGTATCGTAATTGAATACCGCCACTGTGCCAAAGTCCGCCAAGGTTTCCATCAGGGCCAACATCACTCCGCCCACAATCCAAGGCCGCGCCATCGGCAGAGCCACCCGAAAAAACCCGACTTCAGGGGACAACCCAAGGGACTGCGCCACCTCCAGCGCGTGTTTACCTTGGGTGAGAAAAGCATTTCTAGCAATCAGATAAACATAGGGGTAAAGCGCCAGAGTCATCACCGCGATGACGCCACCGCTCGAGCGAATCGGCGGAAACTCAATCGGCCCCCACCATTCTCGCGCCAGGGTTTGTACCGGCCCGGTAAAATCAAGCAAACCGATAGCGACAAATGCCGTCACATAGGCGGGAATCGCCAGCGGCAATAATAGTGCCCAGGAAAACTGCTTGCGTCCCGGAAACTCACATACAGCCGTGAGCCACGCCAGGGAAACCCCAATTATCGCCACACCCAATCCCACTCCCAAAACCAGCCAAAAGGTATTGGTCAGCAATTGCGGCAACTGATATTCCACCAGATGCGCCCAGATTTCCCGTTCCGGCGTTAGCAATGAGCTAAGCACCACCACGACTGGAACCAAGGTGAGCATAGCAATCAGCAGTGCCGCCAGGAGCCAACCGCTGGGTAAGCGGAACTTAAAACTAAAAGCGCCCGCTGTGGGCGCTTTTGCAATAGACACTTTTGCAATGGACATGGGCAATCGCTGCATTTAGCTACTTATTTATAATTGGCACGATCCATTAATTTAACTGCAGCGGCTTGCAATTCACCTGCTTTAACCACGTTAAGGGGGTTTTGCTTGAATTCGCCCCAAGCCGCAACCGTGGCATCAGACTTCACCTTGGGATTGACTGGATATTCCATGTTTACATCAGCAAACATATTCTGAGCCTTTTCTGAGGACAGCCACTCAAGGAACTTGACCGCCTCCGCTTGATGTTTGGCATGGCGAGTGATGCCTGCGCCGGAAATATTCACATGCACGCCGCTGCCTTTCGTATTCTGATTTGGCCAGAAAATCGCAAGCGGAAGGTTAGACTTTTTCTTCATCAGGCCGCCGAAATAATAAGTATTGACCACCGTTATATCGCACTGCCCGGCGGCCACTGCATCCATTGCTCGGGTATCGTCGGATACAGGGGGAGTGGCGAGGTTAGCCACCCAGGATTTTACGATCTGCTCAGTTTTAGGCTCACCATATTCCTGAATCATCATCGCCACCAACGATTGGTTATACACCGACTTCGAGGTGCGCAAACATAAGCGCCCTTTCCACTTTGGATTACCCAAGTCTTCGTAGGTAGAAAGAGCAACTGGTTTCACTTTGTCCTTGTTGTAAATGATAGTGCGGGCACGCGCCGACAATCCGAACCACTGGTTAGCCGGGTCACGCAAATGGGCGGGAACATTATCTGACAGCGTCCTGGATTGCACTGGCTGCAATAGCCCCAGATTGGTTGCTTGCCACAGATTTCCGGCGTCTACCGTAATCAACATGTCGGCGGGAGTATTGGCTCCCTCCGCTTTTAGCTTTTGTAGCAATGGCCCTGCCTTGTCAGTGAGGAACTTGATAGTGGTGCCGGTTTCCTTGGTATAGGCGTCGAATAGCGGCTTAATGAGCTGTTCGTTACGCTCCGAATAAACCACAATTTCATTGGCGGCGTAAGCAGTCATTGCCACCGTTAGCATGGAAGTAGCGGCAAGAATGCCGGAAAGGCGAGGTAAAAACGACAGGCGTTTGTCCATTTTTATAAACTCCTAAGTGTCAGTTGGATGCATTAATTGAGAACAAAACCGAGTATGCGCTAGTTAACCACAAATGATAATAATTATCAAACGCGACAAAAATATACTCCTTAGTTACTTGTTGTTCTTGAAAAGTCTCAACTGTCATTCCGGGCTACGGACTGAAGGATACGCCGCGCGCCATTAAAACGTTTCGCCCAATATCGCTCGCCCATGTCGGAGACCATCACACTCTCGGATTTGCTGCTGGATGCGTGGACAAAACGATTGTCGCCCAGATAAATGCCAACGTGGTTAAAGGTGCGCTTCATGGTATTAAAGAAAACCAGATCGCCAAGCTGAAGCTCAGCCCGATGAATTTTCAAACTAGTCCGACTAATCGCTAGTGCATTATGAGGGAGCAGTATTCCAGTAGCTATGCTGTATACATGGCATACGAAGCCGCTGCAATCCATACCAGTATCGGAAGACTGCCCGCCTGATTTATAACTCGTACCAATCAAGCTCATGGCGTAGAGCAGTAATTCAGCACGCGGGCCATCTTCGGCTGTGGAAAGGATAGGCGCATCGTTCTTGACAACGTCATCCGCCCAAGCGCTATGGAACGTGCCTAGCAACAAATTAACCAACAGGATTATTATTAAACGCATGTAAATGAAATAGAAAATTAGATAATAATTCGAAACTGACTTAGAGCAATACATTTTAACTTGAAACGGTTAGCCAGTGTCGCCGTATAATAAATTACACTTTTACCAAGTTCGAGTTTGCAGGTTAAATGCAAAGATCAGATGGAACATAAGTGCAGTATCGTCGCAACTTAACAATATTTTTGAAAGGAATCTTCATGTTGACAACAAAATACTGCGTAACTGGACGATGGCTTCCGACGTTAATCGCCAGCTTTGGTTTGGCATGGGGAGTTAACGGATATGCTTCGCCTCAATTGGATAGTGTGCCAGCTGTAAACGAGAGTTACCAAGAGGCGGTTAACAGCCCAATAAGGACCATTGAAGACAGGCGTGCTGATGCAACGCGCAAACCATTAGAGTTCCTGCAGTTCGCCCGAGTGCGGCCGGGTATGCTGGTAATGGATATTTCAGCAGGCGGGGGAAATACCTCGCAGCTACTCGCACTGGCTGTTGGAAGCAAAGGTACCGTCTGGGCGCAAGGGGACCAACTACGGCCAGCACTCGCCAAACGATTGGCCGATCATCCCCAGTCGAACATCATTCCGGTAACAAGCTCTTTCGAAGACCCGATACCCAGTGATACCCCCAGACTGGACTTGATTACCATCATCCTGAACTACCATGATATCGCCAATAAACCCGTTGACCGTACCAAACTAAACCAACAATTGTTTGATGCATTGAAATCTGGCGGACATCTCGTCGTCATCGATCACTCTGCAAAACCGGGTAGTGGCGTTTCAGCTACAAAGTCGCTTCACCGTATTGACGAAAAAGTCGTTGGTGAAGAATTTCTGAAAGCAGGTTTCCAGCTCGAAGAAGAAAGTAACTTTCTACACAACTCGTCTGACCTTCGTGATCAAGCTTTCTTCAAAATGAATATTCCGTCAGACAAATTCGCCTTGCGCTTCGTCAAGCCTTGATGGATAGAGGCGTCCATTGCCATGGACGCTTACCTACACACGTTTTGGACGTTAGGGCTACGCTAATCAAGTCCGTTCGCGTTGAGCTTGTCGAAACGCACTCCCTGCAAATCAATAATTTGCAAATGGCTTCGACAGGCTCAGCCCGAACGGGGGGGCTTGTTCAGCATTGCGTTAGCGTTCCTTTGTGTCTGTAGGCAAGCTCCAAACAAATAAGATGACTGACCTGCCAAAAAATATCCTGCGCATTGATATTTTTGAAAAGATTTTATTGATTGCACAAACCTGCTTGGCTGGTCGATGGGTATTAATGCTGATCGCCATCTTTGGCTTTATATGCGGAGAATTGGCATGGGGAATAAACGGATACGCCGCACCTGAATTAAGCAACACGCGAACACTATCCGACATTTACCAACAGGCTGCTAGCAGCCCAATACGTACCAATGAAGACAAGCGTGCCGATGCTACTCGCAAACCGGTTGAGTTCCTGCAGTTCGCCCAAGTGCGGCCAGGTATGCAGGTACTGGATCTCGCAACTGGCAATGGATACACGACACAACTGCTGGCGCTGGTTGTTGGAAGCACCGGAACGGTATGGGCGCAAGGGGACAATCAACGGCCCGCATTCATCAAACGATTGGCCGATCACCCCCAGTCGAACATTGTGCCAGTGATACGCCCTTCCGAAGACCCCATACCCGATGCTGCGCCCAAACTGGATTTGATTACCAACATCATGAATTATCACAATGGCAGCTACCTGTCGGTTGCCCGTCGTGCCAGTTTGAATCAGCGATTATTCAAAGCGTTGAAGTCTGGCGGACACCTCATCGTGATCGACCACTCCACCAAGACGGGCACTGATATTACAACGGCAAAAACGCTCCATCGCATTGACCAGACTATCGTTTTGGATGAGCTTCAAAAAGCTGGTTTCCGGCTTGAACAAAAAAGTAACTTTCTTCGCAATCCGGCCGACCCTCGCAATCAAACTTATTTCGATATGGAAATACCGACAGACAAATTCGCATTTCGCTTGGTCAAGCCGTGATGGATAGGCAAGCGTCCATTGCCTTGGATGACGCGACGGATAGCGGGATGATGCCCCTCACAATCTATGCCATCTTCCATGAATCAATGGGTGACCCTATTGAAATAGTGATGCTTAACAATGCTTGCCGATATAGGCGACATTGCTGGCTTATGAAAATTTTTTCTATACAGCGTTAGGCAGATCATTAGTCGGCCATGAATCACGATCTCGCAATCAATATTGACTATTGGGCAGTTCAAGAGGGGAAGAATAATCTATGGCAGCTGGCCGGCATAGCGGAGTTCCAGAATGACCTCAACCAAGAGTATGTCTCTCGCATACACGGGCGGCCTGGCGATCTTGGTGGCGGGCTCTACGAGTTTGCGATTCAAGTCATCGCCAACATTTCAATTCAAGATGTCGCGAAACTGATTACTGACGGCATTGCCTTTGACCTATTGAAGTCGGGAACCAAGTCCTTCGTGCTGCGCCCATTCCTTGCTGCCTACGAAAAATTGAAGGCACGAAACACTGAACGTGAAATTGATATTCATGAAATCAGATTCATGTTCAATGACGCCGAAGTTGTCGTCAGCAAGATATGCGACAACTCAATCTATGAGAGTCTTGGCGAAATCTTTCAGGTTTTGGCGCGCGACTTCGACTGCCTTCGGAATGGGGACGGCGAATACCCCTACACGATTCAAATCCCTGTTTTCGAAGACCCCGAAAAGACACTCTGTCAATTCAGAGTTCTTCTCGACGTCGATGAAACTATTGAAGGAATTTCCATCGCCAACTACATGGAATACTGGGGCATCTACTAGGATTTCGAGCGCGCGTCACGAATATTTGATGTGAAGAGAAAGCTGTTAATTGACTCTAACTTTCTAACCATTGATCGCTACTGACAGGAGTGGGAACGTGACCATAAGCGCAAAGAATCCACTTAACCGACAGTAAGCGTAGCCTGGGCTACGCGTAGGTTGGCGCTGAGCTTGTGAATCCCAACATTCCGCCCTCACCATAACTATCTACTCCATCGCCCATTTCCCACCCCAAGTCGATACCACCATCCCCCGCTCTAAATCAATCGGTAGAGTAGAGAACAGGCTCTCGCCGCCCTCCCTCATCAAACCGTGCATGCGCTATTAATAAATCAAAGAGCAATAAGCTTTAGGTCACTCTTCTTCTTGCTGCTGTAGAGCCCACATTTGCGCATATACGCCCTGTTTCGCCAGCAACTCACGGTGCGTACCACGCTCAATAATGCGCCCGCCATCCATTACCAATATCTGGTGTGAGTCCACGATGGTGGACAGGCGATGAGCGATAACCAGTGTGGTTCGATTATGTGCAACATTGCGCAATTCATGCTGAATCACCTTCTCGGATTTTGAGTCCAGCGCCGAAGTCGCCTCGTCAAAAATCAGGATGGCAGGATTTTTGAGGATAGCGCGTGCAATCGCCACACGCTGTTTCTCTCCACCGGACAACTTCAATCCACGCTCGCCCACCATAGTGTCGTAGCCATCCGGTAACGATGTTATAAAAGCGTGAATATGGGCCGATTGCGCTGCATGCAATATTTCTTCACGCGAGGCTTCAGGGCGGCCATAAGCTATATTGTAATAAATGCTATCGTTAAACAGCACGGTGTCTTGCGGCACGATGCCAATCGCGGCGCGCAAGCTAGCCTGTGTCACCTTGCGAATGTCCTGATTGTCTATCAGGATGCGTCCTGAATTTACATCATAAAAACGGAACAGCAACCGTGACAAGGTAGATTTGCCCGCTCCGCTTGAACCCACCACGGCGACCGTGTGTCCAGACGGAATATCAAAACTGATATCGAATAAAATCTGTCGCTTTGGTTCGTAAGAGAAACATACTTGCTCAAAATGTACTGCTGCTTGATCAACCTTCAGCGCAACCGCATTTGGCGCATCTTCTATCTCACGGTTTTCATCGAGCAGGCGGAACATTTTTTCCATGTCCACCAGAGAGTGCTTGATCTCGCGATAGACAAAGCCAAGGAAATGCAGTGGCATATAAAGCTGCAACATGAAGACGTTGATTAGAACCAGGTCGCCTATGGTCAGCTCTCCTTTTACCACGCCATTCGATGCCAGCAGCATCAGCGCGGTCATGCCGATGGCAATAATAGCGCTCTGCCCGGCATTCAACGTTGCCAGCGAAGTCTGATTCTGCACTGCCGAGGTTTCCCACTTGCTCATGTGTTCATCGTAGCGTCGTGCTTCGTAGTCCTCGTTACCAAAATATTTTACCGTTTCATAGTTGAGCAGGCTGTCTATGGCGCGTGTGTTTGCCTTTGAATCCATATCATTCATGGTACGGCGAAATATCATGCGCCACTCGGTAATGAATAAGGTAAAGGTGATATACACAATTAGCGTGATGAAAGTGATAACCGCGAACCACGCGTTGTATTTATAAAACAGGATGCCTGCAACCAGGCCGATTTCCAGCAGCGTCGGCAGAATGCTGAACAGCATAAAATTGAGTAAGAAGCTGATCCCTTTCGTACCCCGCTCAATATCGCGCGATACGCCACCCGTCTGTCGCTCTAGATGGAAGCGCAGACTTAAGCTATGCAGATGAACGAACAATTTGAGTGCTACGCGCCGTATGGCACGCTGGGTTACTTTGGCAAAGACTGCGTCGCGCAACTCGCCAAACAGTGTGCTGAAAAGCCGTAACAAGCCATAGCCAACCACGAGTGACACTGGCACCAACAACATTGCCTGTGGCTTACCCAGAGTATCCACGATTTCCTTGAGCAACAGTGGTACCGTCACGTTAGCCAGTTTGGCCAGCACCAGCAGCAACAACGCCAGCACAACACGACCCTTGAATTCCATCAGGTAAGGCAGAAGGGTGCGAATGATATTCCAATCGCCATGAGGCGCAGGGGTAGAGGAAGCAGGACGAGGGCGCATTATGGTGTGAAAAAATGGGTAGACGGCATTATAGCCGCGTCACGCAATGCACGTTTCCACAATAAAATTGTGCGAGTGGCTAGAGTGTAGCGGCATCTATTTCAAGCGGAAGCGCAGTTGTCTCGTCTGCATGCGAGCATGTATCTCGGCAAGACGGCGGGTTCCGCTGTCAGCGCCCAAACAAGTGAAGCAAACTATTTATTACTGCCTCTTCTGGAATAGGTGCGATCCTGCCTTGCGGGCTTCGTCCAACAGCAGCACGCTGGAAGCCACGGCAACGGCTTTGAGCCAATCGACCGGCTCGAGTGCAGCCGTACCGAACACGCTTTGTGCCGGCGGCCAATGCACTACAAGAACTTGTAATGCCAGAACGCATACGAGCGACAGCCACAGTTTGCCATTGCGGAAGAAATGCGTATTGAAGGCGCTGCCGGTTTCGGCGCGTGCATTGAACACGTTGAAGAACTGGAACAATACGAAAGTGGTAAAGGCCAGGGTCAGGGCATAAGTTTGGCCATGCGTTTCCAAACCTTGCCGGAACAGGTAAAGCGTTCCAACCATCATGATCGCCCCATACAGCGCCAGCTTGGCGAGGCGCGGACCGGTGAGTATCTGCGCTGCCTGGCGGCGCGGATACTCACGCATGATGCCGTCGCGTGGCGGCTCCACCCCCAGCGTCATCGCGGGTGGGCCGTCCATGATGATGTTGATCCACAGCAATTGGATCGCGGTGAAGGGTGCGGGCAGACCCAACAGCGTGGCGACGAGCACGGTGAGGATGGCGCCGATGTTGGTGGAAAGCTGGAAGCGCACAAATTTGACGATGTTTTCATAGATCACGCGGCCTTCTTCCACAGCTTTGACGATGGTGGCGAAGTTGTCGTCGATCAGCACCATGACGGCCGCCTCCTTGGTAACCGCCGTGCCGGTGATGCCCATCGCCACGCCGATGTCGGCGGCCTTCAGTGCAGGCGCATCGTTCACGCCATCACCGGTCATGGCAACGACGTGACCGTCATCTTGCAGCGCCCTGACGATTTTCACCTTATGCTCGGGGGCGACGCGGGCAAACACGGAAATGCCGTCTATGCGGCGGGACAGTTCGGCCTCGCTCATGGCGTCGAGTTCCCGCCCTTCGATCACCTCGCCGGCAAGCCCCAACTCGCGACCGATGGCAGCAGCAGTCACTTTGTGGTCGCCGGTGATCATCTTGACCTGGATGCCGGCTCCGGCGCAGCGGGCAATGGCGGCCTTCGCCTCGGGCCGTGGCGGATCCATGAGCCCAGCCAATCCAAGAAAAGTCCAACCCTCTGCCCATGCCCACAGATCGCCCGCCGGGTCGAAATCGGTACTGGGGATGATCTTGCGTGCCACTGCCAGCACACGCAGCGCCTGAGCAGCGAAATGCTCGTTCTCGGCCTCGATGGCAGCGTGCGCCGCCGCGTCCAAGTGATGTTCGCCATCCTCCGCCAAACTATGAGTAGCGCGCGCCAGTAACACATCGGGCGCGCCCTTGATGAACATCTCTACCGTTGCGCCAGCATGGTGAAAAGTCGCCATGAACTTGTGGGCTGAATCGAAAGGAATCTCGGCGATGCGCGGTTGCTCTTCCTGCTCCGCCTCCGGATCGAGACCACCTTTCTGCGCCAGCACCCACAACGCACCCTCGGTGGGGTCACCGATCAGCTGCCCGTTGCGCACGCGCGAATCGGTGCAGAGCATCATTGGCAGCAAGAAGGGACGCAGATCACTATCACTCTCAAAGGCAATCCTGCCGTCCGATGCATAGCCCTCGCCACTGACCGAAAAACGCCGCCCGGCGAACCAGCCGGTACGCGCGGTCATCTGGTTCAAGGTGAGGGTACCGGTCTTGTCCGAACAGATTACCGTGGTGGAGCCCAGCGTTTCCACGGCAGATAGTTTCTTGAGGATGGCCCGGTTCTGCGCCATGCGCCACATGCCGATGGACAACGTCACCGTCACCACCGCCGGCAGTCCTTCGGGAATGGCAGCTACAGCCAACGCCACCGCAGTCATCGCGGCCTCAGTCCAGGGTAGGCCGCGCGCATAATCGAACGCAAAGATGACACTCACCACCATGCTCGCAATCACCGCCAGTTTTTTTCCCAGCGTGTCGAGCTGTTTTTGCAGCGGGGTTTCCGATTCCCCGGTGCTGGCGATCATGCCGGCGAGCTTGCCCATTTCAGTGGACATGCCGGTGGATGTCACCAGCATTTCGGCGCGACCGCGCGTAACCACCGTGTTCATGTAGAGCAGGTTGACGCGGTCGCCCAAGGATAGCTCGGCCTTGTTCAACGCCGCTACCGACTTGCCGACAGCATGGGATTCGCCGGTCAGCGCTGCTTCCTCGATTTCGAGACTATGCGCTGCCAGCAGGCGGCCATCGGCGGGGACGCGATCGCCCGCTTCGAGCAGCACGATATCGCCGGGCACTAACTGTACGGCATCTATTTCTTCAATGCGCGCGTTGCGGCGCACTCGTGCACGCGCCGCCAGCATGCCCTTTAACGCTGCCAACGTTCGTTCCGCCCGATACTCCTGATAAAACCCCAGACTGGCGTTGAAAAATACCACGACCAGAATCACCACTGCGTCCTTGATGTCGCTGACCGCCCAGGCCAGAGTGGCAGCGAATAGCAACACAATCACCAGCAAATTTCTGAATTGGTCGAGAAATTTCAGCCAGACAGGGCGAGGTGTGGCCTCGATCAGCCTGTTTTCGCCGAAGCGAGCAAGGCGGGCAGCAGCCTCGCCTTCTTCCAACCCGCACCCAGGATCAACTTCCAGCGTTGCAGCCGCGATTTCAGGCGACAACGTGTACCAGAGGTGCTTGCTATTGTCCATGATGAAAGAGACTCCAGGTGTTGAGTATATACAGCATGAACAGCCCCAGGCTCACCCAGGTAAGTCCCAGCACGGAGCGTCCTTGCGGACGGAAAATAAAACCAGCAGTTACCATGGCGCTCATCATCACCGCAGTGAATGCGGTCAGCGCGTGGCTGGCATCGACGTGCGCAAGCAGAGTGCCATTGGAGTAGAAAATATCATCTACCGACAGAATAACGATGTCAAACAAGTTGCTACCTAGCAGGTTGGCAATGGCCATGTCCAGCGCTCCAATCCGCATTGCCGAGATGGTGACTGCCGCTTCAGGGGCGGAGGTTACCGCCGCCACCAGCAAGGTTCCGACAAAACTTTGCCCCCAACCCATCAAGTCAGAAATGTCCTTGGCGACAAACGGCAGCCAGGAACCCGCTATCACAATTGCTGTAGCCGCCAGCGCGTAACCCTTGACGGCACTGCCCAGCATTACATCAGGATAACGCTCGGCGGATACCTCGGTGTACACGGACAAGGTGCGGCGTTCGTAGCTGTAAACGGCGCGCATCGCAACGATGTAGACCAGCACGATGAACGGAGAGTAAAGCCCCACATGTCCCAATGCCGGGCTCATCCCCGCCTGATCCAGCAGCAGGCTGAAGCCTGCGAAAGCGATCAGTATCGTACCCAGTGAAGCCGACAGGATATGCCCTTGAGCGGAGCGGCTATACAGGGTCTCGCGTCGATACAGCGCATCCAGTATTACCAGAATAAAGAGATTAAACACCGAGCTGCCCAGCACATCTCCGACGGCGATGTTAGGCGCGTTGGCGAACGTGACGGCGGAAATGCCAGTCACTAACTCAGGCAGCGAGGTGGCAGTAGACAGCAGGATGAGACCGACCCAAGAGGCAGACATGCCGGTTTTTTCGGCGATGATGTCTCCATAGCGGGAAAGAAAATAGCCCGCGTAGCCGATGACGGCGAGACAAAGCAGAAGTTGCAACCAGAGCAGCATGTCGGGACATCTCCTTGCCGGTTGGATAGCTGGATAGTACAACGAACCTGCGAATTCTTTTTCAAATTCTAAATTCGTCATTCCCGTATGGGTGAGAATCCAGTGGCTTTATCTAAGCACTGCACAGGAATAACGTAACGGCGGCAAGTAGATCAGCAAGAGGTCATAGACGAATTGAGATCGAAAATGTGTTTGCTGACGCCGACGCTGGAATGGGTGTTTATAGAAGAGCTTATTAGTTCGATATTGCGGGAATGCGGATTTACAATTTGGCAGAAAATGCGGGCGTGGATTTTTCTATCCACACGGCTCAAAATGCTACAAAAGATATTTTCCCCACGCAATTTCAGCCCTGTGCCAGTGACTTCTAATTACAGCAAATGGTTCTCGTATTGGCAAGAAAGATTAGACGTGCCCTTAGGTAGGTACGCTCTTGATCCTGGTAATGCGTATTACCTCAGGTATTTCGCGCAGACCGCGCATGACGTTGGCCAAGTGTTTGCGGTTGCTCACCTGCAAAGTAAAGTATAGTGTAGTGTAGTTACCTTCGTTGGTGAAGTGGACGTTTTCAATGTTGGATTCGGCGTCGGCAATCGCTGCTGCTGCCTTGGCCAGGACGCCGCGCTGATTAGCTACGACTAATTTAATGCTTACCTCAAAAGGTTTGTTGATGTGCTTGTCCCACACCACGTCCAGCCATTTGTCCATGCCGCCACGTCCCTTGCATAGCACGGGACAATCATGTGTATGAACTACCAATCCTTGGCCTTTCTTGATAATGCCAATGATAGGGTCTCCTGGAATGGGGCGACAGCATTTAGCGAACTGTACCGCCATACCTTCCGTGCCAAGGATAGTGATTACGCTGTTGAGTGTGGGATGATCTTGTGTACCAGCCTCTCCGATACGTGCAAGCTGACGCGCAATAACCATGTTGAGGCGGCGTCCTAGAGCAATGTCAGCGAAAATTTCTTCGCGCGATTTTGCACCGGCATCCTTAAGTAACTTTTCCCACCGGCTGCTATCAATGTCCTGCTTCTTAATTCCAAGTGAAGTTAGAGCTTGGTTCAGCAGGCGTTCCCCCAGCGCGGAGGATTCGTCAAAGTGCATCGTTTTGAGTGCATGACGAATCTGGCTGCGTGCCTTGCTGGTGACTACATAGCCAAGCCATGCAGGATTTGGGTGAGCATGCGTCGCAGTGATTATTTCCACGCGGTCACCATTTTTCATCTCAACACGTAATGGTGCTAGCTCAAAATTCACTTTTACAGCCACACAGCGATTGCCAATATCGGTATGCACGCTATAAGCAAAATCCACAGCCGTTGCGCCACGTGGCAGCGCGAGAATTTTGCCTTTAGGAGTAAACACGTAAACTTCATCCGGGAATAGATCCACCTTCAGGTGTTCAAGGAACTCCACCGAATCTCCGCTCTGGCTTAAGCTTTCCAATAAACTTTGCAGCCACTGGTGGGTTTTCTTGTGCAGATCATTGAATGATGTCTGCGCGGCCTTGTATAACCAATGCGAGGCGACACCAGCCTCTGCGATTTTGTGCATTTCCTGAGTGCGAATCTGCACTTCGATAGGGGTACCGTATGGCCCAAACAGGGTGGTATGCAGCGACTGATAACCGTTCACTTTGGGGATAGCGATATAATCTTTAAATTTGCCCGGAATCGGTTTATATAGACCATGTAGCAATCCCAGCGCCAAGTAACAGGAGGGCACATCATCCACCATCACGCGGAAACCATAAATGTCCTGTACTTGGGCGAAGGCCAGCGATTTCGCCTGCATTTTCTGGTAGATGCCATATAGATGTTTTTCGCGCCCTTGTACTTGGGCAGTGACATGATGCTCTTCCAGACGCTGGCTAATGGCTTCCTGGATTTTTCCTACAACCTCACGACGATTACCGCGTGCGACTTTGAGAGCCTTGGACAGAACTTCATAGCGTTTTGGGTAGAGATACTTGAAACCTAAATCTTCCAATTCCTGATAGATGGCATTGAGGCCCAAGCGATTAGCAATAGGTGCATAAATTTCCATGGTCTCGCGCGCGATGCGCTCGCATTTTTCGCGAGACATTGATTTTAGCGTGCGCATGTTGTGCAGGCGGTCGGCCAGTTTAATCAGGATGACGCGCACGTCACGTGCCATCGCCAGCAGCATTTTGCGGAAATTTTCTGCCTGTGCGTCCTCTTTGGTTTGAAATTCAATCTTGTCAAGCTTACTCAAACCGTCAACCAGTTCGGCCACCGACTTGCCGAATATATTAGCTACTTCTTCATTGCTAATATGGGTGTCTTCCACCACGTCATGCAGTACTGCCGCCATGATGGCTTGCGCATCGAGATGCAGTGGGGTGAGAATTCGAGCGACGGCGATGGGATGTGAAATATAGGGCTCACCGGATTTGCGTAGTTGACCTTCATGTGCTTCACTACTAAATTTAAGTGCCTCCCGGATATGTTCGACATCCTTGGGCTTCAGGTAGGCGGAGGCCTCCTGTAAGAGCATTTCGGCATCGGACATACATGCACCTCCAAAATTTAAATTTGCAAGCATCTGCTGCGCAGATTGTCTGCTAAAGTACCCATCTCATATGAGCTTCTTGCAAAACTATGTATTTTTTGGATCAGTAATTTGAACTTTACAAAACAAATGTCAAAGCTAATTATAACTATTTGGGATAAAGACTAATCCATATAATTTCCTTTTTAATTTTAAGGATAGGTAGATGAATGAAGAACAAGCTGTGCTGAATTTTTTCGCACAAAAGGAAAACCTGCCCTTGGCACTTAGTGTGGCAAATCAGGTGGACGGAATACGCCAGAAATTGAATAATGACTTTTGGCTGGCATTAAGCGAACGTATTGTAGCGAGTACGCCAAACTGGCGCGTATCAACCACCGAAGATCGAAACGCAGCTGAAAGCTTGGTTGGACTGTATCTGCAACCAGAAGCAGAACAAAAACTCTACCTGCGCCCCATGCTGGAACAGCAATATCTGGGCGACACCCTTCGTATTTACTATGGGCTGATGTGGAGTGCTGCGCCTACGCTTGAACAAAAACAGTTAAGTGCCATTAACACGCTTCACAATACTTTTCAGGAGGCAGGCTTTAAGAGCAATGAGAGTTTTCTGGCTTGGCAATGGACGTCTTATTACCCGCGCAGCATGGATTTCCTTCTGCGTTTTTCCAGCACTGCAAATGCGCTGCTAAATGAAGCTACCAATCTAATGCAAAATCTGTTGGTGACACATCGCGATGCCTTGCACGTAGCCAACGCAGCGCTGCGTGAGTCTTCGCGAAGCGCTGCAATTTCAGTGGTATCACTCGACAAGTTGCGCGTAAACCTCGAGCGTTAAAGTAGATCCTTAAACTGGATTTTCTAGATCGAAAAACTGATGCTCTATGCCGCAATTCTCGGCTAGGTGCGCACCCAAAGCCTGCACACCATAGCGCTCAGTGGCGTGGTGGCCAGCCGCAATGAATACCACACCCGTTTCTTGCGCCACATGCACATTCTGCTCGGAAATTTCTCCGGTGAGAAAGGCATCCACACCCAACGCTATCGCCGCGTCGAAATAACCCTGCGCCGCACCGGTACACCAAGCGATCCGGCGGATAGTGGGGTCACCCTCACCTATCACTAGCGGCGCACGCTGTAAGCTGTGCGCAATCTTCTGGGTCAATTGTGCCAATGTTTGTGCTTTTGCCAACTCCCCATAACAAGCTATGTCTTGCTCGCCAAATCGCCCATGCTCCATAAAGTCCAAACGCCGACCAAGTTGCGCGTTGTTGCCAAATTCGGCATGCACATCCAGTGGCAGATGGTAAGCCAGCAGGCTAACATCGTGCTGAAGCAAATGTGCAATACGCTGTTTCTTGATTCCAGTCACAGCGGCATCTTCATTGCGCCAGAAATAACCATGGTGAACCAGAATAGCGTCCGCATTCCATGCAGTGGCTGCTTTCAATAAACGTTGCGAGGCCGTTACACCACTGGCAATACGGCGAACTTCTGCTCTACCTTCCACTTGCACGCCATTTGGACAGAAGTCACGAAAACGGTCGGGTTCCAGCAGGCTTGCGATATAATCGCGCAAATCATTCAACAACATATCGTTATCTTTAGAATTAATTGTTTCGATAATACTTTAAATCAGCTTTTGTTTGCTATGCAAAATTTAATTCCATCGGATACAGGATGCGATGTATTTTTCCAGATTCATAAACCTCAGCAGACCCTCACAAATTTATAAAACATTCGGTTTGGATAAATAGATCCCTGAACAAAGTAAAGCATTCATAATCATGCGTAAATTCTGGCTCTTATTCGCACAAGCCACCACTATCGGGCTGGCGGTATTATTTATTATCAACACTCTGAAGCCCGGCCTACTGTCCTCTGCTACGCGTAACGGCATCGTCACACTGCATGAAAGCGTAAGCACTAGCACCAGCCAAATTCCTACAACAGGCTTCAGCGCTGCGGCACGCAAAGTCATGCCCGCCGTGGTTAATATTTTTACCAGCACCGAAATAAAGAAACCCATGAATCCATTCATGGATGATCCGCGCTTCCGTTTCTTTTTTGGCGAAGAGTTCGATAGTGCTCCACAGCGAGGTTCTAACTTGGGTTCTGGCGTCATTATCAGCCACGATGGTTACATCCTTACTAACCATCATGTAATTGAAGCTGCTGACCAGATCGAAGTGGCTCTGGCCGATGGGCGCAAGGCCAAAGGACGCATTATTGGTTCCGATCCAGAATCCGATCTTGCCGTCATCAAAATCGACCTGCCTGGCACCATCCCGGCCATCACCTTTAGCCGCCCAGACCAAGCGCAAGTAGGTGATATTGTGTTGGCCATCGGCAACCCGTTCGGCGTGGGGCAAACGGTGACAATGGGCATTGTCAGTGCAGTGAAACGCAATCACCTCGGACTAAACACTTTCGAAAACTTCATCCAGACCGACGCAGCAATTAACCCTGGCAATTCGGGTGGTGCGCTGGTAGATGTAAACGGCAATCTGATCGGCATTAACAGCGCGATTTACTCGCCCAATGGTGGATCACTCGGTATCGGTTTCGCTATTCCTGTCAGCACGGCAAAAAAGATTATGGAACAGATTATCCAAACCGGCTCGGTGACACGCGGCTGGGTCGGTGTGGCAGTGCAGGAGATCACGCCAGAACTAGCGGAATCGTTCAAGCTTGGCAATATTCAGGGAGTGTTAATTTCGGAAGTGGTGCGTGGCAGCCCAGCGGACAAAGCCGGGGTGCATGCTGGCGACATTCTCACCATGGTAGATAATAAACAGTTGCTAACAGATTCCAGCTCTATGCTGGAAACCATTTCCAGTTTATCGCCCGGCAAGGTTGTCGTATTCAAGCTGTTGCGCAATCAGCGTGAAGTGGTGGTGCAAGTCCAGGTTGGTAGGCGACCTAGGCCGAAAAAGCTGGAATAAAACGCCAGAGTACAAACTAGCCGAATGCATATAACTTATTTCCTGCCACTGCAATAAGAAAGATGATTATCCGTTTTTCGTTTCGACCACTTTGGTGTCTTTTATCATCCACCCAGCCACCACGATGCCCACTTCATACAATAGCCACAATGGTATGGCGAGCATAAATTGCGATACAACGTCCGGTGGGGTGAGGAGAGCGCCGAGAATAAACGCCCCTACGATAACGTAAGGTCGGATTTCCTTGAGCTTGTCGATACTTACCATATCCATTTTAACCAACACCACCACTGCCACCGGCACTTCGAAAGTAGTACCAAAAGCAAGGAACATCCCCATTACAAAACTCAGGTATTTGTCAATGTCGGTCATCACCGCGACGCCCTGTGGTGCTGCACCACTAAAGAAACCAAATACCAATGGAAACACCACGAAATACGCAAATGCCATGCCGCAAAAAAACAACACCACACTGGCCATAACGAGTGGCAACATCAGACGCTTTTCATGTGCGTGCATTCCGGGCGCGACGAAAAGCCAGGCTTGGAACAATATGTAAGGCAATGCAATCAAGAAGGCAGTCATCATTGCCACTTTAAGTGGCACAAAAAATGGAGTAATGACATCTATAGCGATCATCTGTCCACCTTTTGGCAACTTGGCGAGCATCGGTTCTGCGAGTAACGAATAAAGATCACCTGCCCACGGAACAAGGCAAATAAATACCAACAACAACCCTCCAAAAGCATATAGAAGGCGGGTGCGTAATTCGAGCAGGTGGGAAATGAAGCTTTCGCTAGTACTCATTAATCAATGGGGAATCTTTGTTGCTCGGGAGTCATCTGAAACTCGGGCTGCGCCTGCTGTACGTCAGCTTGTTTTGGTTGATTTACGGCACCAAGAGGTTGCTGCACTGACTGATCCTGCG
This sequence comes from uncultured Nitrosomonadales bacterium, assembly GCA_903878125.1. GTDB lineage: Bacteria > Pseudomonadota > Gammaproteobacteria > Burkholderiales > Gallionellaceae > Nitrotoga. Next base: position 33,611 of record CAIRGS010000127.1, read on the forward strand.
ATGCCACCTGATCGTTAATACTGACTTGCTGATCTGCTTTTTGCTTCAACTGACGCAATTTCTCCTCCTGAACATGCAATTTACGAGCAGCCTCTTGCTGAGCATATAAGTTACGTGTCGCTTCTTGATACGCTGATGAAATCGTTTTGAATTCAACCTCATCCGCAGAACTCTCACGCACTGAACCTTCGACACTGTCACCACCTTGCTTACTCAATGGTGGTGCGCCTATATCTCTTTCGCTAGCCTTGGGGAGATTCTTCTGCTCTGAAGTGCTCTGCTGCACGGTGGATGGCGCCTCGGAATTCAATTGCGATTGTTGATTGACGCTCTCCCTAGCCTGCTCCACTTGCTGATTGAGAGACTGCGTAACCTCTTGCGCATGCAGGTTAAGGGTTTGTGTGACTTGATTCACGGCTTCTCCGGCACTCTTATATTCCTGTTGTACTTTTTCCTGCAACTGCCGCAATTCCTCAATCCCTATGTCCCGCGCAATGTCAGCCTTGACGCTGCTGATGTAGCGTTGCCCACGGCCCAGCAAATGACCGAGAGTACGCGCCACCTTGGGCAGACGTTCTGGGCCGATGACGATGAATGCGACCACCGCAATCACCATCATCTCGGAGAAATTAACATCAAACATGGCTGCTAACTCGCTCTATGCGTTGGTATGACTCTTGTCTTTAACTTCGCCTTCGATGGTCTGACCACCCTGTTCCACTTGCTTTTGGGTTTCATCTTTAGACACTTCTGGCTCTGAGCGCATACCTTCCTTAAAGCCCTTCATCGCGCCTCCCAGATCGCTGCCCATATTGCGCAGTTTCTTAGTACCAAAAATAAGAATAACAACTAACAATACAATCAACCAGTGCCAAATACTGAATGAACCCATTTTATTTCTCCTAAAAGTTTAAGTGGCGTTAATCTCGCCGAACCATGGGTGGAATATTTCCGCCGATGATATGAATATGCAGATGAAACACTTCTTGCCCTCCACCTTTGCCAGTGTTTATTACAGTGCGGAAGCCGTTGGTCAGCCCCTGCTCTTTTGCCAATTTAGGCGTCAACAACAACATTTTTCCAAGTAGTGCCATATGACTGTCATTGGCTTCCATCAGTGATGCCAAGTGCAGCTTGGGGATCAGCATGATGTGCACCTGCGCGATTGGGTGGATGTCGTGGAAGGCAAGCAACTCGCCGTCATCATACACCTTTCGGCTAGGGATTTCACCGCGAACTATCTTGCAAAAAATGCAGTTATCCACTCTTTCCTCCTGAACCTCACTCCAACTCCTGATGACGTGAACCAGTAGACACGTGCCATACCGATAAATTCAGTCCTGACCATGAATTAATGAAATCTAGAAGGCATTACCCTTACGTCCAGCCTTCTCATCAAGTCCGGAAACTCCTACCCGTTGCGCTAGCTCATCCAGCACATCGTTTACACACAAGCCATGCTGCGCCAGCATGACCATACAATGAAACCACAGATCAGCAGTTTCATATACCAAATGTTGTTTATCGCCGCTTTTAGCGGCCAGCAGTACTTCGGTGGCTTCTTCGCCGACCTTTTTCAAGATGGCATCTTCACCTTTACTAAACAGTTTAGCGACATATGAGCTTTCAACTGCTGCGCCTTTGCGCGCCACTATTGTTTCCATCAGTTTTTGCAGAGTATCGTTTCTCATTGCTTATGATTTCTTCTGGTAAATTTCGTCGGGCGCTTTAAGCACCGGGTCGACTTCCACCCACCCATCTTTTTCCAGGCGATTAAAAAAACAACTGACTCGCCCAGTATGACAGGCAATTCCGCCAGCCTGCTCCACTTTCAATAAAACTACGTCACCATCGCAATCAAGGCGAATTTCCTGCACCCGCTGAATATGGCCGGATTCTTCACCCTTGTGCCACAGTTTTTTACGCGATCGCGACCAATATGTCGCCTCGCCCGACTGGACGGTACGCTTAAACGCCTCGCGGTTCATCCACGCCATCATCAACACGCAACCTGTACTTGCATCCTGTGCGATGACTGGCACCAAACCATCTGCCGCCCAGCTTATTTTATTCAACCAGGTGTCGCTCATAACCGCACCTCAATACCTTGTTGCGCCATATATTGCTTGGCTTGTTGTATCGTGTATTCGCCATAGTGAAAAATACTGGCCGCCAACACCGCATCCGCGCCACCCAGCTTAACACCGTCCACCAAGTGCTGTAGCGTACCTGCGCCGCCGCTGGCGATAAGGGGGATTTCCAGTGCATCAGTTACCGCGCGAGTAAGCTGTAAATCATAACCAATTTTGCTGCCGTCACGATCCATACTGGTAAGCAGGATTTCGCCCGCGCCCAGTGCTTGCAACTTTATAGCCCACTCCACCACATCCAGGCCGGTAGCCTGGCGTCCGCCATGGGTGAACACCTCCCAACGGCCAGGCTGAATCTGTTTGGCATCTATTGCCACCACGATACATTGCGAGCCATATCGCCCTGCCGCGTCCGCCACCAGTTGCGGGTTGAGCACGGCGGATGTGTTAATGCTTACCTTGTCAGCACCCGCGTTAAGCAGGTTGCGTACATCTTCCACTTGGCGCACGCCGCCACCCACTGTGAGAGGAATGAAAACCTGCTCGGCCACCTGCTCAATGATGCGAAACAGAATTCCACGGTCATCGGAACTGGCGGTGATGTCGAGAAAAGTTAACTCATCCGCGCCCTGCTCGTCGTATCTGCGCGCGATTTCTACCGGGTCGCCTGCATCGCGCAACTCAACAAAATGGACGCCCTTGACCACGCGGCCGGCGGTTACGTCAAGACAAGGAATGATACGTTTGGCCAGCATATTATTTAAGTGAGTGAAGAGAGAACGGAAACCTCGACACCTAGCTCTTCACATTTCTATTTGTAGTTAATTTATCCGCCAACTTTTGTGCCTCGGCAAAATTCAAAGTCTCTTCATAGATGGCCCGGCCAGTTATCGCGCCAGCGATTCCATTGTCCTGTACCGCGCACAGCGCATGCACATCGTCGAGATTGGTGATGCCGCCGCTGGCAATGACTGGTACAGTGAGTTCACGCGCCAGTTCCACCGTAGCGGGAATATTTACGCCAGATAACATGCCATCACGCCCGATGTCAGTGTAAATAATGGCTTCAATGCCATAACCTTCAAAACGCTTAGCCAAATCAAGAACATCATGCCCAGTCACTTTTGACCAGCCGTCCACTGCCACCTTGCCAGCATTGGCATCAAGTCCTACCATGATGTGACCTGGAAAAGCATCGCAGGCTTCATGCAGGAAGCCCGGCGTCTTCACCGCTGCAGTGCCTATAATGACATAAGCTACTCCAATATCGAGGTAGCGTTCTATGGTTTCCAGATCGCGAATGCCGCCACCTAACTGAATTGGCACATCCAGCCCAACCGCTTCCACGATGCTGAGGACAGCCGCCTCGTTCTTGGGCTTGCCGGCAAAAGCACCGTTCAGATCAACCAAGTGTAGGCGGCGTGCGCCCTGTTTTAACCAATGTAGCGCCATCGCTGCAGGGTCTTCGGAAAACACCGTGGCGTCTTCCATAACCCCTTGGCGCAGGCGTACACAATGTCCATCTTTTAAATCAATTGCGGGAATAATCAGCATGGCAGCACTATAACAAGAGGAACAAAAATAAAAAAATTAAACCGGTACCCAATTCACAAAATTTTTCAGCAACATCAGTCCGGCGCCTTGGCTCTTCTCTGGATGGAACTGCACAGCAAATAAATTATCGCGTGCCACGGCACAGACAAACGGTTGCGGATAGCAACTAGTAGCCTGCACAAACTGCATATCCTGTGGACATACATAGTAACTGTGCACAAAATAAAAGCGCGCGTTTTGATCGATGCCTTCCCATAGCGGATGGTTGCCATGCTGCACTTGATTCCACCCCATATGCGGCACCTTCAACTTATTATTCTGCGCGTCGCACAAATTGCTGGCGAAGCGCACTACCTTGCCCGGCAGGATGGCTAACCCCGGAATATCGCCTTCCTCACTGTGTTCAAACAACATTTGCAGGCCGATACAGATACCGAGAAAAGGCTTGGTCCGCGCCGCATGCTGCACTGCCGCGCGCAGGCCACGCGCCTCCAGTTCGCGAATGCAATCCGGCATCGCACCTTGGCCGGGGAAAACCACACGCGTCGCCTCTACGACTTCTTGTGGGTCGTCGGTCACCACAATAGACGCAGTTGGCGCAATGGTACGCAATGCTTGGTACACCGAGCGTAGATTGCCCATGCCGTAATCAATTATCGCGATATCAACCATAACTGTAAGTGATTTTTTATAAACCTAGATTCATGGCACGCAACACTCAATTTTATTGAGTTCATTGCCTCACTTAATATTTTGTTTATCGAAGCACCTTGAGCATCTTTACAATGTACCCTTTGTAGAGGGCATCATGCCTACCATACGCGGATCGACCTCCAGCGCCATACGCAAAGCACGACCGAATGCCTTGAACACAGTTTCCGCCTGGTGGTGAGCATTATTACCAACCAGATTGTCGATATGCAATGTCACCAGCGCATGATTGACGAAGCCTTGGAAAAACTCATGAACCAAGTCCACGTCAAACTCACCTATGTTGGAACGCACAAAATTCACATTGAACACCAAGCCTGGGCGACCGGAAATATCCAGCACTACGCGCGACAAAGCCTCATCTAGTGGCACATAAGCATGTCCGTAACGGCGCAATCCCTTTTTGTCTTCTACCGCCTGGCTGAATGCTTGACCAAGAGTGATGCCGATATCCTCGACTGTGTGATGCGCATCAATGTGAAGATCGCCCTTGGCAACGATGTCCAAGTCAATCATGCCATGACGTGCAACTTGATCAAGCATATGCTCGAGGAAAGGCAAACCGGTATCGAATCTAACCTTGCCGCTACCATCTAAATCCAGCTTGATGGAGATCTGGGTTTCCAGGGTGTTACGAGTAACTTGTGCACTACGCATAATTTTCCCTAACGGATAGCCTAAACAAATTGATGAATACTTTCCTGCAATGCCCGGATGAACTGCTCGTTCTCCTGCGGAGTACCCACAGTGACGCGCAGACAATCAACCAATAGCGGGTGGGATTTGTTCAAATTCTTGATTAGCACACCCCGCTTTTTCAGTCCCTGAAAAATCTTATCAGCATGCATCACACGGAACAAGATGAAATTGGCGTCACTCGTATAAGATCGTACATCCGCTATTCCAACCAGCCGCTCATATAACCAAGCTCGATCCTGTTTGATCTGCTCAGCCTGCCGAAGCAGGACATCATGATACTGCAACAACTTTTCCGCCACCCGTTGGGTCAATACATTTATATTATACGGCAAACGGAGCTTTTCTAACTGTGCTAGCCACGCTTTGCTACCCACCAAAAAACCCAGACGCAAACCAGCCATGCCAAGCTTGGAAAATGTACGCATCACCAGCAGATTTGGATAACGTGTCAGCATAGGAATAAAGCTGGCATCGGCAAAAGCATAATAGGCTTCATCCACCACCACCAAGCCGGGGGCAGCCTCAATAACTTGAGCAATAACTTCCGCATCGAACAGATTTCCAGTGGGATTATTTGGGTAGGACAAAAATACTAGCGCTGGCTGATGCTGCTGCATGGCAGCCAGCATGGCAGGCAAGTCCAGCGCAAAATCTTCTGTCAGCGGCACACCGACATATTGCACCCCAGTGAACGCCGCAATCATTTTATACATCACAAATGATGGCTCGACGCTCAATAATGTAGCACCCGGTTTAGCGACCGCCAGCGCTAATAATTGGATGATCTCATCCGACCCGTTTCCAAGCAAAATATCCAAGCTCTGTGGCAAGCTGGTTACGGCGCGGATGCTGGCCTTTAGCTGCTGAGCATCGGCATCAGGGTATCGGTTGATGGTGGCATCCGCCACCAGACGGGCGACCTCCTCACGCAATGATTGTGGCAATGAATAAGGATTCTCCATCGCATCCAATTTAACCATGCCAGTGCTATCGGATACAGGGTAAGCCTGTAGATCGAGCACTTCTTGACGGAGTAATCTTTCAGGTGTTACGACAAGGTTGGTAGAAGACATGAATTATCGATGCTGTTAGACCGCTGCATTTTATCCTAATCGTGCAACATTCTGGTCAATTTCCTTTGTGCCTCTATACTATTTTCAATCCTACTTGGCGAATCAATCGTAATCAAAGAGACAAGTAGTATTAGTGGTGATGTCCACCTTCGCCATGCGTATGACCATGCTCCAGCTCTTCGGCATTAGCGGCACGTACATCGGTAACGATACCCACAAAGCTTAGCGTTTTGCCAGCAAGCGGGTGGTTACCATCTACGGTCACTTCGGTGTCAGTTACATCCACAACCGTATAGAGCGAATAATCGTCATCATCGCCATCTTCCACTCCCCCTTCGAACTGCATGCCGATGGTAATTCCATCCGGGAACAAATTGCGCGGCTCAACTCGTACCAGGTCATGCTCATACTCTCCAAAGGCATCGTCCGGCTCCATCGTAATTTTAAGTTCAGCACCTACATCCTTGCCTTGTAACGCTTCTTCCACAGTCGGAAATATGCCGTCATAGCCACCGTGCAGGTAGCTGATGGGGGTTTCTGTTTTTTCCAACAGGCTGCCATTTGCATCAAATAACTCATAGCGCAGTGATACAACAGTGTCTTTTGCAATTTTCATTTCAACTCCTTTATCAGATTGAGAATTTCTTCAGTATGGCCTTGTGCCTGAGCACTACGCAAAGCATGGCGTAACATGCCTTGCTTGTCGATCACAAAAGCGGGCGTTTGATTGAAATTTTTTAAGTTCATCTTCCTCTTCATCTTCGTGTGTCTCTTCGTAAAGCATACCGTATTTTATGCAAACTTTAAATTCTGCATCTGAAAATAATAGTTCTGATAGGCCATATTTATTGCGAAATTACCAAGTCGCCATATGATACATTCGTCAATTATCCTAAATAATTCCCGCACTAAAGGATGCACTTTTAATGTAAATTAAATCTGGTTTCATTCGAATGAAAGTATTTTTGTGTGCATTGTTATCGGTATAATATAAATCATGAAAGCCGATTCCTCAATGCTTGGCGGGTTAACAACAAAAGAATTTTTACGCGATTACTGGCAAAAAAAACCCTTACTCATTCGCCAGGCATTCTCGCAATTCAATGGGTTGCTTGATCATTTGCAGTTATTCACCTTGGCTTGCACTGAAGATGTGCAGTCACGCCTCGTAACCCAACGGCACGGTCAGTGGCAAGTGCAAGATGGTCCATTTAAAACGACAAAGTTCGATACCCTGGGAAAGAACAAGTGGACTGTGCTGGTGCAAGGAGTCAATCAGCACCTGCCAGCAGCAGCAGCGCTATTACAGAATTTTAGTTTCATACCGCATGCGCGTTTGGATGATCTGATGGTGAGTTATGCCCCCAAAGGGGCAGGCGTGGGTCCGCATTTCGATTCTTATGATGTGTTTCTTTTGCAAGGTTCGGGGCATCGTCGCTGGCAAATTTCTGCGCAGCAGGATCATACTTTGGTAGAAGGCGCCCCATTGAGGATTCTGCAACGCTTCCAGGTGGAAGAGGAATGGGTGCTAGCACCAGGCGATATGCTCTACCTGCCGCCACATTATGCACATAACGGCATCGCCGAGAGCGATTGCATGACCTATTCCATTGGTTTCCGCACCCCGACCTATCAGGAATTGGCAGAACAGTTTCTGGTGTACTTGCAGGATCTGGTTTGTTTGGACGGCATGTATGCCGATCCGGATCTTAAAATTCAACGTCATCCATCAGAAATGAATACAGATATGCTTCGTCAAGTGGAGCAGATCATCCGGCAGATACAATGGACTAAGCGCGACATTGCCAATTTCATCGGTAGCTATCTTAGCGACCCTAAACCGCATATATTTTTTGATCCACCAACGAAACCACTTAGTCGTGCTCGCTTCAAACAGGCGATACTAAGCTGCGGCGTGGCGATGGCTCTGAAAACGCAGATGTTGTGTTATGACGGCGTGGTATTCATTAACGGTGCGGCTCACACCGTCGGCAAATACGCTTATCGGGAGTTACGTTCTCTCGCTGATGCGCGCCAGCTCGATTCCACTGTAGGCCTGTCGAAGGAAGCATTTGAATTGATTTATCTGTGGTACACAGATGGCTATATTGTGCCTATTGCAAACAAGCAGTTGGCATGACACTTTGAGCGAGGAAGCTAAGATTGCCATCACAAATGGAATTGAAATTAAGCCGAATAAATCGCGCCGAGTATACAGGGGTGGCGTGCGCCAGTAACGGCGGTCAAATTGACGGCATCACTGTGTAAACGCTGCTGTGCCAGCCAGGCAAAAGCGATAGCTTCCAGCCAATCAACTTCCAAGCCTAGCGTGTCTGTCTCTTGAATGCGGCAATCTGGCAAGAAGATGCGCATGCTTTGCACTAACGCTTGATTATGTGCGCCACCACCACACAAATAAATCTCTTGCGCGCCCTCACAAAAACAATGGATTGCGTCTGAAATAACGCGACTGCTGAATGCGAGTAGAGTGGCCTGTACATCGACAGGCGCTTCGTCACCACATAACTTGCTGCTCAGCCAGGCCAGGTTAAACAAATCACGCCCGCTACTTTTTGGCGGCACGGCATGCAAAAAAGGTTCATCCAGCAACTTTTGCAGTAGCGCTGGAATGATCTGTCCACTAGCAGCCCACGCACCATCCTTGTCATAAAGCTCCCCACACTGTAGAGCAATCCATGCATCCATCAACATGTTGCCTGGGCCACAATCAAAGCCTGTAGTATGACTCTTGGGTGGGAGGTTAGTAAGGTTACTGATCCCGCCGATATTGACAATCACACGATGAATGCTTGGGTGGCGCAATAACCTGTCGTGAAAAGCAGGAACGAGCGGGGCGCCCTGTCCCCCTGCGGCAATGTCGCGGCTGCGGAAATCACTAACTACAGTAATGCCGCTCAATTCGGCCAGCAAGGCCGCATTGCCCAGCTGCAGAGTATAACCTTGGCTCGGGCGATGGCGTATGGTCTGTCCGTGGCAGCCAATAGCGCGCACTTGATCAAGCGTGATCTTTGCTGCTCGCAGTAAGACTGCCGTTGCTGCCGCATACAAGGTCGCCAATTCATTACTGATTAACTGCATCTGATGTAGCTCGTCATTTGCAGGTTGGTGCAGAACTAGTAGCGCATCCTTGAGCTTTCTTCCATATGCCTGAAAGAAGGTAGCGAGCAACTTTGGGGAGTTGGTGGAGAAATCAACCAAGACAACATCAATGCCGTCCAGGCTGGTGCCAGACATGATGCCTATATATAGTTCAGAATGGTTCTGAACTATTTGAATCTGCTTAGCGCGATTTTGTTCAGTCAAGTTTGGCCAAGTTAGTGTCGTGCAACAAGCCCAAGCGTGCGGTCAAGCTGCGGGTAGCTTCTTGGAAGGCAAGCTTCTGCATATTATCCATGGGGGCGGCATTCGGCAATGCAACACGCAAGGGGTCGCGATGTTGAGCATTGACCATGAACTCATAATGCAAGTGCGGCCCTGTGGCCAAACCAGTCATACCGACAAAGCCAATAATATCCCCCTGCCCCACGCGCTGACCACGGCGCAAGCCGCTAGCAAAACGCGATAGATGTCCATATACGGTAGTGTGGTGACTCTGATGCGTCACCATTACAACATTACCATAACCGCCTTGTTTGCCAACAAAGGATACAGTCCCATCGGCAGTTACCTTAACCTTAGTGCCTAGCGCTGCGGCATAGTCCACGCCTTTATGCGCACGCCAAGTGTTCAGCACCGGGTGAAAACGTGACAGACTAAAACCGGAACTAACGCGTGAAAATTCAAGTGGTGAGCGCAAAAATGCCTTCCGCATACTCTTACCATCTGGCGAGTAATAATCACCATGGCTGTTGTCAGCTTTAAAGTACACCACGCGATAGCTCACGCCTTGACTGATAAACTCGGCAGCCCGAATACGTCCGGCACGAACCGGTTCGCCGTTGTTATAATTCATTTCGTAAACCACGCTGAATTTGTCTCCTTTGCGCAGATCACGATGGAAGTCGATATCGCCACCAAAAATTTCAGCCAATTGGTTGACCAATTGGTTGGCGGTCGATTCCGGCAGGCCAGTTGCATCGATAGCAGCAAACAGAGTACTGCTAATCTCGCCAGAACGCATGAGTAGACGTTGTTCAAGCAAGGGGGGCCGTATGCTGGTCTTGAAGCCGCTGATCCCTTTCTCGATAACAATCTGGCTACCTTTGTTATCAAGGTAACGCAACGCTAGAAGACTACCGTCCGCATTGGTTTCAGCTTGCACGAATTTACCTACAGCAAGAAGTTGGCGGACGGATGCTGCGGCTTGATTGCGACGCAGATATTCACTTGCAGAGGAATCTTCTACTTGCATACGGCGCAGGAGCTCAGTTACTGTATCTCCACGTTGCACGAGTTCATTGCGCCAGAATGTGGCGGCCTTTGAATTGGAGGCACTAGTAATAGTTGGAGTGTCATGGGGCAGGACGATTTCTTCCGCGACCATTGCCAGGGGGGTATAGGCATTGTCAGACTGCGGTACAATTCCAAATGCAGTGACCACGCCAAGCAAGGGTAGGCTGGATAAAGCAACGAGCCAACGCAGCTTTAATTTTTTTTCTTGTGTGAGGTTATTTGGACTTAACATTTACGTCTCCTAGCTACCGCGTTCTCATAAATGTCATGAGAACTATTTTTCGAATTATCTGCAACTTTACCAGAGATCAGCCATCCCTCAAAATCCATCGGCCAAATACCGACCAATGGTTAATTTACAAGTACAGACGGTTAAAATATTTTATGCATCTAAACCATTTTCAGTTTAACCAATTTTTTTATTTAATTTTGAACAAACTTTCATAATTAAGTATGCTCTCCGGTTCCAATGTGCTGCTATGTACCAGCACTACTTTATGGCGTGACAGCGCCCCTTGCTTTAGCTCGACATTGCGCAGTGGAACGTTAAAGCTGCCAGCAATGAAGCGAAGCAGCACTTCATTGGCACGTCCCTCAATAGGTGGAGCTGCTAGGCGAATCTTCAGTGCATCACCATGCAAGCCAATCACCTCAGTGCGTTTAGCACCGGGCTGAACATGCAGCGCCAGCGTAATGACATCCCCTTCGCGGCGATACCACACGTTCAAAACAGACTTAAGACTAAACTTTCCAACCAACGCAGTGGCACGATAAGGATGAGTTGGCACACGATAAGTAGCAGTAGCAAGGTGAAATCTATATTGCCAAAGGGCGGGATACGCCGTTGCAGGGGCAGAAGGAAGGGCTGTGTCACTGCGGCCATCAAACTTGCCATCGGTGAATGCGGGTTAAACCACGATAATAGTGCCTGAATAAACAGCGCCAACATAAGCAAATATAGGCTGATCTTGAGAAGCTTGACCGCTGTCCACATAAGCAGTCCGAGCACGGGGAAATCAATAGGCAAACCTTGTAACCAGAGCGTGGCGGCGAGATAAATCGCCTCCACCACGAAAGCAAGCAGCAAGGTTGCGATATCGAAACCCCAGGCAGAAGGAATAAACCGGCGCGCTCGCAGTACCAGAAAATTGGTAAGCGTCATAATGAATACACCTGATGGGTTGCGCATCGGCGCGCGTAGCCATTGTAAATGGAAGCGCAGTAGCAATATGACAGCGAACGACTGCAACAAAGTATCAAACAAAAATTGTAGTGCTTCACTCAGCATGGCACACCCCCCAGTTCGTCTCCCATTTCCTTGGCGCGCTTGGCTGCAGAATGCACCGCCGTAACAATATGTTGCTTGACCGCATTGGCTTCCATACTGAGCAGAGCACGCTCGGTAGTGCCATTTTTGGAAGTAACGCGTGCGCGCAGCACGCTCACATCATCATTACTCGCATCGGCAAGTTTAACTGCACCGTTGAAAGTATTGATTGCCAAATGGCGAGCCGTTTCTGCATCGAAGCCAAGTTCGCTGGCCGCCTGTTGTAGCGCCTCGATAAAATAAAACACATAGGCAGGGCCACTGCCAGATACCGCAGTAACCGCATCCATCATTGCTTCGTCTTGGAGCCATATCGTGCTGCCCACCGCAGCGAGTATGGTTTGCGCTGTGTCGCACTGCACCTTGCTTACTGCAGGCAGCGCATATAATCCAGCAATTCCACTCTGGATTAAGGCGGGCGTATTGGGCATGGCGCGCACAATGTTTTGCGAACCCAGCCAATGCGCCAGATCAGCGGCGCGAATACCGGCAGCTATCGAGATAAACAATTGCCCCGTCAACAATGGAGCCAGGCTAATTGCGACCCCATGCAACTGCTGCGGCTTGACCGCTAATACAATTACATCACTGCCCGCCACCCCCACTTCCAGCTCGGCTACCGCTTGCACCCCAAATTCATCTTGTAACTTGGCATGTTGGCTGACATTGACTTCCACTACGCTTATCTGCGCGGCAACAAAGTTCTGCTTAAGCAAGCCGCCAATGAGTGCGGTCGCCATGTTGCCACCCCCGATAAAACAAACTTTCATTGATTTCCTCCGTAATTTCTTTCACCAAAGATTGCCGTCCCGACGCGCACGATAGTCGCTCCTTCCAGTATTGCCGCACTGAAATCATGCGTCATTCCCATCGATAAAGTATCCAGTGCCAACCCTTGCGTATTGATCTGCCGCATAAGCTCATGCAATTTAAAAAATGGTATGCGTTGGGCCTCTAATCCTTCAGCAGGCGCAGGAATGGCCATCAGCCCGCGTAACTTAAGTTGCGGCAGACTCGCCACAGCCTGTGCCAACTCCACCAATCCGCCAGGCGCTACGCCGCTCTTGCTGTCTTCTCCGCTCACATTAACCTGTATACATACATTCAGTGGCGGCAAACTGGCTGGCCGCTGTGCTGACAGACGCTCAGCGATTTTCAGCCTGTCAACGCTGTGTATCCATGCGAAATGCGTTGCAATGGCCCGTGTTTTATTACTCTGTACCGGCCCGATGAAATGCCACTGTATCGACAAGTCATGTAGCAGCTTAATTTTATCCAGTGCTTCCTGGATGTAACTTTCGCCAAAAGCGCGTTGCCCGGCCTGGTATGCTTCGCAGATTGCAACAGCAGATACACCCTTACTCACCGCCAGCAGCTCAATACTATCCTTGCTCCGATGAGCCATGCACATAGCCGATGCAATAGCATCATTGACAGCTTGCAAGTGGGAAGTGATCGCGGTCATAATTAACCGATCGTCAAACCGAATGCTTCATTAAATTGTGATGATTGCACAGTATCTTGCCTGATAAGCATCAATGTGAAGATGCGGTAGAGGTGCCATTATCCGTGCCCCTAACTTATTTTCATGCGATAGTTCAGTGCTGCGAATTTACTAGGATTATATATGGACATTACCGAACTGCTCGCTTTTGGTGTCAAAAATAAAGCTTCCGATTTGCACCTATCTGCTGGGTTACCGCCGATGATTCGTGTGCATGGTGACATACGCAAAATCAACCTGCCGGTAATGCTGCACGCGGAAGTGCATGAAATGATGTACGACATCATGAACGACGAGCAGCGCAAAATTTATGAAGAACACAAAGAAATCGATTTCTCTTTTGAAATCCCGGGACTCGCACGTTTCCGCGTAAATGCCTTTATCCAACATCGTGGTGCAGGTGCAGTGATGCGTACCATTCCATCTAAAATATTGACCTTGGCAGACCTCAGGGCACCCAAAATTTTTGAGTCTATTGCCGATTATCCGCGCGGCCTGGTGTTAGTGACTGGCCCAACCGGCTCGGGCAAGTCCACCACGTTGGCAGCGATGGTTAATCATCGCAACGAACATGAAATGGGGCACATCCTGACCGTGGAGGATCCCATTGAATTTGTGCACGAAAGTAAAAAATGTTTAGTCAACCAACGTGAAGTCGGCGCGCATACACTTTCATTTCAAAATGCTTTACGTAGCGCATTGCGCGAAGATCCAGACATTATCTTGGTAGGTGAAATGCGTGACTTGGAAACCATACGCCTTGCCATGTCTGCGGCTGAAACCGGTCATTTGGTGTTCGGAACATTACATACCAGCTCTGCGGCTAAGACTATCGACCGAATCATTGACGTTTTCCCCGCTGACGAAAAAGAAATGGTGCGCGCCATGCTGTCAGAATCACTACGTGCAGTCATTTCACAAACCTTGCTTAAAACCAAAGACGGTACCGGACGTGTGGCAGCCCATGAAATTATGATTTGCACTCCTGCCATCCGCAATCTGATCCGCGAAGCCAAGGTGCCACAGATGTATTCCTCCATCCAGACCGGCAGCGCTCTTGGAATGCAGACACTAGATCAATGCTTGCAAGATCTGGTCAAGCGCAATGTTGTATCATTGGCGGAAGCGCGTACCCAAGCATCTAACAAGGATACGTTCGTCGGTTAATCAGCGGGTTACCTGGAGTTCATCATGGAAAGAGATCAGGCTACAGAGCTAATGCATAATCTGTTGCGGGGGGTAATTGCCCAGAAGGCATCTGACCTGTTTATCACAGCTGGATTCCCGCCCGCATTCAAGGTAGACGGCATGATGACCCCCGTTTCACAGCAGGTACTTACACCGCAACACAGTATGGCTTTAGCGCGCAGCATCATGAACGACCGCCAGGCCGCCGAATTCGAAGCTTCACACGAGTGTAACTTTGCCATTAGTCCAGCCGGCATTGGCCGCTTCCGCGTTAATGTGTTTATGCAACAGCAGCGTGTAGGCATGGTGTTGCGCACCATCACCACAAAGATCCCCGATCTTACTCAAATGGGGATGCCAGAGATACTCAAGGATGTGACAATGACCAAACGCGGACTGGTCATTTTGGTTGGTGCCACTGGCTGCGGTAAATCCACAACATTGGCGGCCATGATTGGCTACCGTAACCAGAATACTCATGGCCACATCATCACCATAGAAGATCCGGTTGAGTTTGTGCATGAGCACATCCACTGCCTCATCACTCACCGTGAGGTTGGAGTAGACACAGATTCTTGGCAAGTCGCATTGAAAAACACATTGCGCCAGGCACCGGATGTCATTTTCATCGGTGAGATCCGCGACCGCGAAACCATGGAATATGCTGTGGCATTTGCCGAGACCGGCCATCTGTGCATGGCCACTCTACACGCCAACAGTGCGAATCAAGCGCTGGATCGCATCATCAACTTCTTCCCGGAAGATCGCCGCGAGCAATTGCTGATGGATTTGTCTCTCAATATCAAGGCATTTATTTCTCAGCGCCTAATCCCGCGGGTGGATGGGACAGGCCGCTGTGTGGCCATGGAAATCATGCTTAACTCACCGCTCATCTCTGACTTGATCTTCAAGGGCGAGGTGCTTGCAATCAAGGGAGTGATGTCAAAATCGCGCGAGATTGGTATGCAGACCTTCGACCAAGCGCTGTTCGATCTGCACGAAGCCAACCTGATCAGCTATGAAGAAGCGCTAAAGAATGCCGACTCGGTCAACGATCTGCGCCTACGATTAAAGTTGGAAAGTCAAAGCTCCAAGGAGCTCGACATAATGGCGGGGCTGGATCACTTGCAGATGACTTGACCTGCCTGGATTCGTAGAGACTCCAACTCATCAAAATTGCGAAGGTGTAATCCACGCGAACGTCTTTGCCGTCAACAGCTACAAAGTCGAAATCAATCACTGCGAGTATGAACACACGAACGAGGGGCTATTGCTCCTGAAATTTCATTTTTACTTACGATTGAAACATTACCGGCGACTTATGCACTAACAATGATGGTGCGTAGCGCACCTTGGCAAATCACTCCAAAACTTCGCGCTCAATTTCTTCCACGGTGACATGGCGCACATCCTTGCCCTTGACCATATAAATCACATATTCAGACATGTTCTTGGCGTGATCACCGATGCGTTCAATGGCCTTGGCGACGAACAAAATTTCCAGCGCAGTGGAGATGGTGCGCGGGTCTTCCATCATAAAGGTGATAAGGTAGCGCATGATAGTGCGGAATTCCTCATCAACCAACTCATCCTGACGCACAACTTGAGCAGCATAGGCAAGATCAAGACGAGCAAAGGCATCCAGCGATTTGCGTAGCATGTCCAGAGCCATTTCAGCGGCATGTTTGATCTCCGTATAACGTGGCAGAATGAGACTTTTCCTCTGCGACAGCAATTTGCCCATGCGCGCTATTTTTTCCGCCTCATCGCCGATACGTTCGAGATCAGTAATAGTCTTGATTACCGTCATCACCATACGCAAGTCACCAGCGGCAGGCTGGCGGCGAGCAATAATCTGGTTACAGCATTCGTCTATTTCCACCTCCATCGCGTTAACGCGATGATCGTCATTAATAATCCGGTTCATCAGCGGCACATCGCCACTAACTAGCGCCTCAACAGAGAGCCGAATTTGACTCTCCACCAGCCCACCCATTTGTAATACTCGTGCGCGCACCGCCTCCAGCTCGGCATCAAATTGCTTAGAGGTATGTTCAGTGGAGACCATGATCAAATCCTTTTAGGGATAAAAGTTGGGAGATACTACTCGCGTACTGTGACAATTTTGTTACATACTAAACAGTAAAGGTCTGCACCCCGCTTGCAGTTCCCAGCAACAGTACGTCCGCCCCCCGCCGTGCAAACAGGCCATTGGTGACCACACCAGTAATATTATTCAACGTAGTTTCCAGCTCCACCGGATTAAGTATTTTCAGTCCAGATACATCAAGAATAAGGTTGCCGTTGTCAGTTACAAAACCCTCTCGCAATTTGGGCTGACCACCCAGCAGCACCATCTGGCGTGCCACATAGCTGCTAGCTATGGGGATCACCTCCAGCGGCAATGGGAAGCTCCCAAGAACATCCACAAGCTTGCTGGAATCGCATAAACAAATAAATTTTTTGCTCGCGGCGGCCACTATTTTTTCGCGCGTCAATGCGCCGCCACCACCCTTAATCATATGCAAATGACACGTAATCTCGTCTGCCCCATCCACATACACAGATAGGCTACCCACATCATTCAGCGCAACCACCTGAATGCCATGTGCTTTTAAGCGCTGAGCTGAAGCCTCAGAGCTAGCCACCGCACCGCAAATTTTTTTCTTGATCTTTCCCAACTCGTCTATAAAGAAATTGGCCGTCGAGCCTGTGCCCACTCCCACGATGCAATTCGCCGGAACATACGCTATTGCGGCTTGTGCCACCGCCAGCTTTAACTCATCTTGCGTCATCGTTACGCTGCCTCAATTTAACAGATATTGTTTCTCGTTCCGGATTATTGCAGGAATTAGCAATTTTAGAAACAACAGGCATCTTCATAGGGAACATCTAAAAATAAATTTTATTACGCGAACTCTTCCGAGTTTCAGTCTTCTCGCTGAAGCCTCTCAACCGATTTTTTTCTTTCGCTCAAATTGGCTGATCTCAAACCCATTTTCCGAGCGATTACTGCTACTTTTCGTGGCATTTTCTCTATTGCAGACGCACCTATCCTGTCATCTTCGTATCGCGCCTGAGCATCTGTACAAAACGTATCATGTTGTACATCAGATTCATTATCCCGACTTTCACCTTGGCGCGCAGCAATCCTATCGTGCGCACGAAGTGTCTGCCCATCGCATCCTGCGCACCAAATACATGCTCCACCCGCGCGCGCACCTTCGATTTCTTTTTGTTCGCTTCCTTCTGCTCTTCGATCAATGTGGCAGCACACGTTCCCTTTTCGCATATCTGGCTGGCGATGCAAGCTTTGGCGAGCTTCTCTTCTGTGTCTTTTGACACGATAAGCGCTGTCGGCATAGACCGCGCGCTTGTTTCCGTCCCCGTCCTCTGTGTGGTCGAGCAACTCGTCAAATACCTGGCTATCGTGGACTGACGCATCCGTGACTTCGTATTTCCGCACCAACTTGGTCTCATGATCCGCGTTGATGTGGTTTTTGTAGCCGTCGTAATTCGTGTTGTTCTTTTTCGTCCAGCGGGCATCAGTGTCCTTCTGCGCCAGCCTGTGTTCGTCCTTGCCCCACTCGATGGGAATGGCACCTTCCTGGATGAGCGCATTCTATTCCCCTTTGTTGCGTTGGCGCGGAACCTCGACAAACGTGGCATCTACCATCTGGCCGTTACGGGCATCATAACCATGGCAGGCAAGTTGTTCGTGAAATCGTGCAAACAATTCGTTTACCAGGTTGAACGCTTTGCGTTGCTCGCGGAATGACCACACGGTCTTCGCATCGGGTACAGGGTCTTCAAGTTCCATGCCCAGAAATCGCATGAACGAAAGGCGGTCACGTATCTGGTATTCGATCCGGTCATCTGACAGGCTGTTCAGTTGTTGCAACACTAGCACCTTGAGCATCAGCACTACATCGATTGGCTTGGCTCCCGCGTTGCTCTTGCGCTCTTTCTCATGGGTTTGTTCAGGTCGGGGCGAAAGGCTTCCAAGTCAATCTTGGCGTTCAATCCAACGAGCGGGTCGCCCATCTTGGTCAACTTGTTTGTCCGTTCGGCTATATCAAAAAATCCGGGTTGCTTTACTTTTCTCATCGCTTGCCACTCATTCATGATCGCACCGGAATATTACGTTTCACAACGACAGCTGACTGACATAGAATGTAAATTCTATGGGCAATTTACAGAGACACCCTATATTTATGATATCCTCATAAAATCATAATACAATCTTGCTAAGCAAGCTGCATCCAGAAAAATGGTGGCCTTCCCTTCTGCAATGGTACATTTACTGAGCCATACATTTGCGGAGCTTCGCAGAGCGAAAGTCATTTTATAGATGACAAACCATATCGGAAACACTGTTCCATTACACCACGAGGGTATTCCATCACCATGGATTTGCCGCTATGCTCAACTGATTCCTAGCGGCGGTCAGGTGCTCGATTTAGCTTGTGGCAACGGACGCCATGCGCGCTGGCTTGCGGCCAACAATTGGCAAGTCAATGCCGTGGATCGTGATGCGGAAGCTCTTGCCGGGCTTCAACAGCTATCTAATGTATCTACCCTGGTTGCAGACTTGGAGAATGATATTTGGCCGTATTCTGGCCATCGCTTTCATGGCATAGTTGTCAGCCGTTATCTACATCGGCCACTATTGCCACGACTGATCGAATCACTGCATGTTGGAGGAGTGCTAATTTACGAAACCTTCATGGATGGCAATGAGCGTTTTGGGCGACCAAAGAACCCGGATTTTTTGCTGCGCTCTAACGAGTTATTGGAGGTTTTTTCCCCGCACCTGACAGTAATTGCCTATCAACAAGGTGAATCTCAAGAGCCAGGTCCCGCCGTCATGCAGCGCATTTGCGCAGTGTCTAAGAAGCGCAACAATTAATTCGAGAACCAAGCATTAGAATATATATGGCTTGCATATCCCCAGCTAGATTCTTTTTATATTCCTCACCCTATGCCACCCCAGGTATCTCCGATTGGAACTGTTAATTTTCGTCCAAGCTTTTCTTGGTGAACTTAACATCGAGTTGTTTTAATTTGCGATATAAATGGGTGCGTTCCAAACCAACGTTCTTCGCCACGCGGGTCATATTACCGTTCTCTTTATTTATATGATAATTAAAGTAAAGGCTGTCAAAATGATCACGCGCTTCGCGTAATGGCAAGTCGAGCGGCAACGGGAATTGCGCCGCAGCCTCCCAAATGGTCGCCACGCCTCCACTGTCAATTAAATCTGCTGATGTCACTTCCTGCCGAATATTTGGTGCTGCACCCAGCTTGATTGCCTTGGCAACGGCATCAAGCAATTTCTGTAACGCAATTGGTTTTTCAAGGAAATCCACTGCACCAATGCGCGTCGCCTCAAGTGCTGTTTCTATGGTGCCATGCCCTGACATCATGATCACTGGCATAGTCAACAAGTTCTGTCCCGCCCACTCTTTTAGCAGACTGACGCCATCGGTATTCGGCATCCAGATGTCCAGTAATACCAAATCTGGCACCTGCCGGCTGCGGAAATCGCGAGCCTGAATAGCATTTTCAGCCAAATGCACATGATAACCTTCGTCAAATAATATTTCTGAGAGCAGCTCGCGTATCCCGATTTCATCATCTACCACTAGAATTTCTTTGGTTGCCATTTTCACACGACCTCTATTAATAAGGGCAAGGTAACACTTACTCTCGTTCCACCAGCTGCTACATTTTCAATAACAATACTGCCACCGTGTTCTTCTACAATTTTTTTCACGATTGCCAAACCTAGCCCAGTACCCTTGGGCTTAGTCGTTCTGTAAGGTTCGAAAGCTCGCGCCAACAAATGCTCAGGAAAACCGCTGCCATTGTCTTGCACACACAGCTTTAATGCGCCACCTTCCTCTGTCGTGCTCAGGATAATTTCCCGTTGAGTCACATTTTGTAAAGCGTCATACGAATTCTGCAACAAATTATGAATCACTTGACGCAAGCGTGTCGCATCACCTTTCACCCAAGCTCGGGCCGCATTCAAGCGCAAGGAAATCGGACTGCTGTTAGCTTCATACAACCCGAGCACTTCGCGTAGCAGCAGGTGCATGTCCAGAACCATCAACTTGGGCGCGGGCGCCCGGGCATAATCGGCGAATTCAGTTACCATGTTTTTCATTGCCGCCACTTGACTCACGATAGTCTGCGTGGCTCGCTGTAATAGCTGTGCATCGCTACTGTCCAGCTTGGCGCTCAATTTGTGTTGAAGACGCTCCGCAGACAGCTGAATAGGTGTCAACGGATTTTTAATTTCATGCGCCAAACGACGTGCCACTTCGCCCCATGCTGCCTGACGTTCCGCTTGCAGCAAATAGGTAATATCGTCGAACACCACTACGTAGCTATTGTCCGCCGCTGTGGACAACCGGGTGCCGCGCATTAATAATATCTGATCACCATTCTTGCTAAGCCGCTCAATCTGACGCTGCCATTCGCCGCTTGTCACTTCATTAAAGGCCTGCATGACCGCATCTGAAAAGGGGCGTAACAGGGGATGCCGCACGGCGATTTCCGCTAAGGGCAAATCCTGCATGTCCAGGAGCGATATCCCAAGTATCTGCGCCGCACTACTATTGACGGAACGCAGCCTGAATTGCTCATTCACCACTAAAACGCCGGACGATAGGTGTGCCAGCATGCTTTCCAGGTAGGCTTTAGCATCTTCCGCTTGACGCTGTTGCTGCTCACTTGTGGTTTTCGCATCGGCCAATTGTAATGTCATCTGGTTGAAGAGCCCAGTCAGCGCACCCAGCTCATCACTACTATTAATCGGATGCTGACGCGAAAAATCGCCCTGCGCTACCGCCCGCGTTCCTTCGGCCAGCGCTGCGAGCGGTGCGCTTAGGCGATCACTGATAAAAAAAGCAGCTGACACCGCGCTCAACAATACAATCAACAGCGATAGCGTTAGTGTGATGCCATACAAGCGTTTCAATCCCAGACGAGACAGTGACAACTCCTGATAATCGCGATAAACCGTCCGTACCATCTCTGCGTCAGCGGCAAGCTGTTTGGGCACTGGTTGCGTTAGCTGCAGGATGCGCGCATCGGCTGATAGTTGCAGTGGCTTAACCAGCACCAGCACTCGCAATATCAGGCTATTATCAGGCAGTGTATCAATAATGCTATTTAAACCCTGCTGGCTTGCCTCACGCAGCATTTCGGCACCCGGCATATCTGGAAGTTGCTTGCGGCTGCTACTGGCAAACGCAAGTAGCTTTCCGCTATTGTTAAACAATGCAACATCCTGAGCGGTACCTTTGCCTATTAGCTGGCCCAACGTTTTTATGTATTGATCTGGAGATTGCTTTGCAAGTAACAGGGCAGTTGACTGACCTTTTTTGCTCAATTCATTAAGACCGGTTTCCAGCGCATTTCGACCCAGGTTCAAACCGCTCTCCAACGCTTTTTCTACCCGAAGATCGAACCACGACTCGATGCTCTTATCAAGAAACTGTACCGAAACAGCATATACCAGCAGACCGGGCAGGATCGCAATTAAAATGAAAAATAGCGTCAGTCGCAGGGTGAGTTTCGCACCGAATACTTGAGCCTTAAGCTTGCCGCGTAACTGCCATAATTGATAGCCAACCAGCACGGTTAAGTACGATGCCAGAACCCCGGCCAAAGTCAGCAGTACATAATAGTTGCGCGAAAACAGCTCGGTATTGGCACTGGCGCTTGACAGCAGATAGAGCAGGAAACCGCCAAGCAGTGCGCTGATGAAAATTAAATACTTCACTGCCTATTCACTTTCGCGGTCCGCGGCAGATACGATGGGACGTACTGTCCAGCGGTACCAATTGGAATCAAAGTTCCAATCTTGGGTAGCCAAGGCATTGACTTGCAAAGGTTTCGGTAATTGCGTTACATCCAGACGCATTCGCGTGGCAGCAATATAGTCCCCTTTTTGGGGTAACAGCGAGGAAATATAATCATTGTTTTTCAGGAACACCGCAGCATCAATTGGTGCAGCAGACTGATGGCTGATAATACGCAGTGCATCGCCCAGGCTAGAAAAGTTTTGAAACAGCGAGCCTCGTGTGATGCGGTACTGGCGCGTCAATTTGTTGTAAGATAATTTGGCAGTTTGTTCATTTTTTGCGATAACCTCATCCATCCAGTACCAACGCGGACGAATCAGGCTGAACTCGCTAATAAAATACAGAGGCACCCCGCGCGTCAGTGCTTGATCTACAACAAAGTTCAAGCTGATGTCGAAATCAGCCGAAAACTGATAACTACCGTCAGATAACCGCGCCTCCGTTTTACGCACACTAATACCCTCGGCACAGGCGACCGAAATGCCTAGCCATAATGCCAGCAGCACAGCCAGCAATCGCGCCAGGTTATGCATGCTTTTGCAGTAAAGCATAAAAGAAACCATCGCGCTGGTCATCGGGGAATATTTGACCTTCATTTAAATTGGGTATAGTCAGCGGCAATTGTTTGACATCATTATGCTGGTTTAAAAATTCATCAATAACTTGCTGGTTTTCTCGCGCAAAAATGGAACAGGTTACATATAATAACTTTCCATCTCTTTCCAACAACCGCCACAACGCGCACAGAATATGCAACTGCTGTTGCGCGAATCCATCAATATCACCCGGACGACGCAGCCACTTTATGTCGGGATGGCGCCGCACCACGCCGGAGGCGGAGCAGGGTACATCGGCCAGGATTCGATGAAATGGTTTGCCATCCCACCAGCTATCGGGCTGTGCCGCATCACCGCTTTGCAACTGTGCATGCAATTGCAGGCGTTGCAGATTTTCACGTACCAGTTCCAAACGTTGCGCATTTTTGTCCAAAGCGAGCAGATCAAGTTGTGCTAGCTCAAGTAGGTGAGTACTTTTTCCGCCCGGTGCAGCGCACGCATCAAGCACCCGCATACCGTTTTGCACGTCCAACAAGCGTGCTGCGCATTGCGCGCCCGCATCCTGCACTGAAACCAGACCGTCGAAAAATCCTGGTAACTTATTTACCGGGAGAGGGTGTCCCAGCAGCACAGCATCTGGCACGATTAAACTGGCCGGAATATCATGCAGCGCAAGCAGTGCCAGGTAATCTGCTGAACTGATTAATCGACAATTCACACGCAGTGTCATGGGCGGGTGCTGGTTACCCGCCAGCAAAATAGCCTCCGAATGCATTCCATATTGCGCCTGGACTGCAGCTATCCACCATTGAGGATAGGCATAGCGGCCTTCCTCGCTAGAGGCCGCGACTGCAAGTAACGCCTCGCGGTTGCGCAAAAAACTGCGCAGTACCGCATTTACCAGTCCTCCAGCTGCTGCATTGTACTTTCGCACAGCACGCACGGCATGATCTACCACGGCATGGGGCGCAGCTTTGGTATGCAGCAGTTGATACAAAGCCACTAACAACAAGCAACGTAGTTGCAAATCCTGCACCGGCTTGTGCAACAATTGATCCAGCACGCGCACTAACTGACCATAAAAGCGCAGCGTACCATAACTCAAATCCTGTAGCGCACCACGTTGTTGTGGTGTTAATTCGGGTCTAACTTGCCCAGGCGTAGACTGCAAAGCCACACTCAATATCTGGCTCAGGTTGCGTCCGGCCAACACTTGGCAGACAACTTGGCTGGCACCCCGTTGTGCTATATGCATGTCAAAGGACTGAAATGCAACGGTCGCCGGGATGCACTGCAAACCCCTGCATAAACTGCACCGCAGGCAATGCTTTGGCATTCTGGCGCTGCAATACCTCAAGGCATAATGCTCCTTGGCCGCATGCCACAATAATGCCGTTTTTTTCTACAGCCAGCACGGTTCCCGCTTCACCTTCAGCCCCGTCGCGCACGCTGGCCTGCCAGATTTTGACAGGTACCCCATTAAGAATTGTATATGCGATAGGGAAAGGGTTATAAGCATGCACCGCACGCATTATTTGTGTGGCATTTTCTGACCAGTCAATTAACGCTTCTGTCTTGCTGAGTTTGGCTGCATAAGTTGCTTCGGCCGCATTCTGCGGCACAGACTTTAATTGCCCTTGCTCCAGCAAGCACAGTGCCTCGACGATAGCTTCAGCGCCCAGCTTCGCCAATTTGGCATGCAACGTTTGCGTGGTGTCATGCGCAGTGATCGGACAGGCCTTTTTAAGCAACATATCGCCAGTATCGAGTCCTGCGTCCATTTGCATAATGGTAATACCGGTTTTATCGTCACCCGCCAGAATAGCGCGCTGAATAGGCGCTGCACCGCGCCAACGCGGTAATAGTGAAGCGTGAATATTCAGGCAGCCGTAACGTGGCAAGTGCAGTAGCGCTGATGGCAGTATGAGCCCATAAGCCGCAACCACCATTACATCCGCCGCATAATTGGCAAGTGCTTGTTGCACATCGACAGATTTTAATGAAGCAGGCTGTAGCAGGGGCAGGTTGCGCGCCAAGGCAAGTTGCTTGACTGGGCTGGCTGTGAGTCGCATACCGCGGCCAGCCGGTCTGTCGGGCTGGGTTAACACCGCGACCACAGAAAATTGATACGCCAGTAACGCCTCTAGTGCGGCGGCGGCGAATTCTGGCGTGCCGGCAAAAATGATCTTTAGAGGGGAGCTGATTATCGGGGTACCTTTAAATTAATTAAGAATGGCTTTTATTCAAGGCAATGACGCAATGCAGCAGCTTGAGAAAAACTCATTTTTAAGATGCCTACATCGTTTCACGGCGGTGCTTTTTAAGCTTGGCTCGGAGACGGGATTGTTTGAGCGGCGAAAGATATTCAACAAATACCTTGCCCTTAAGATGATCAACCTCATGTTGTATACAGATCGCCAACAACCCGTCCGCTTCAAGCGTGAAAGATTCACCATGCGTATTGAGTGCACGCACGGTGACATGTTCGGCGCGGCGTATTTTTTCATATACCCCAGGAACCGATAAACAGCCCTCTTCGTAAATGCCCTCACCACTACTGGCAATAATTTCCGGATTAACGAACACCAACAACTGATCCTGTGTCTCGGAAATGTCCATCACAATGATCTGTTGATGTACATCCACCTGAGTCGCGGCCAGACCAACCCCTGGCGCAGAATACATTGTTTCGGCCATATCAGAGATAAGCTTGCGGGTGGCAGCAGTTACCACATGCACTGGCAATGCGACGGTATGTAACCGCATATCCGGATATTGCAATATTTGTAAAATTGCCATATATGCTTACTAATTAAAATAACCAGGGGCAGAATTTAAAATCCTTTGCACGAATATTGTGCAATACTTGCTGTCCTCAGCCTGGCGTCTAAAAAACTGGGTTTCCACGCAAAATGGAGTTGTCATGCAAAAGATCATTATATCGCTGATTTGCTGTTTATTGCCCGCCTTCGCCTTCGCTGATACGCTTAAAATTCATGACAATGCACCGGATAGTCACATTGTAGTGAAAGGGGATACGCTGTGGGACATCTCCGCCAAGTTTTTCAAGGATCCATGGCTATGGCCAAAAATTTGGGGCTTAAACAAAGATACCATTAAAGATCCGCACTGGATTTATCCCGGTGACGTGGTTCATTTGGATCGTGCAAGCGGTACACTGCACATAGGTAAAATTAAAAAGACCGAATCTGACAATGTGAAACTTTCCCCCAGTGTGCACATGCAAGGCAGTGAACATAACGCAATTCCAAGTATTTCAGCTAGTGCTATCGAACCTTTCCTCAGCAGACCGCTCATAATTGAAGAAAATGGACTATCTAACGCACCAATTATAGTTGGCACCCACGAGGATCACGTTCTACTGGCCAGTGGAGATATCGCATACGCTAAAGGCCTCTCCAAAGACAATGGGTTGCTGTGGCAAATTTACCGTCCGGGCAAGACACTTCTTGACCCGGATAATAACGAAGTATTGGGGTACGAGGCGGTTTACCTGGGTGATGCAGAGGTCGAAAAATTCGCCGATATCAGTACGCTTAAGATCGTCAAGACATTTAAAGAAGTTAACAAGGAAGATCGACTTATCCAAGCTGCCAGTGAGCTTACCGGAAGCTATGTACCCCGTGTCCCAGACCGCCAAATTGCAGCACGCGTGATTTCTATTTATGCAGGAGTTTCTCAAGCGGGCCAGCACTCTATCATAACCCTCAACAAGGGACTTCGTGATGGCCTTGAAAATGGCCATGTACTGGCGCTATATCACAAGGGAGATGTGACAAAGGAAAAAGGGGAAACCCTCACTCTGCCGGATATACGCTACGGCCTGTTATTTGTATTCCGCACTTTTGACAAAGTAGCCTATGCTTTGGTGATGCGAACCCAACTGCCAGTGCAATTGTTGGATCGCGCGCTGACGCCCTGACTCCCCAAACTATGGACGCTGAACTTGCGTCATGGCTTGCCCTAAACCAGATACCTGGTTTAGGCAATGAAGGTTTGCGTCGTCTGCTACAGGCTTTCGGTACTCCCGCCCAAGTCTTCGCCACGCCGGCGCATACTCTCCAGCAAGTAGTCAAGCCAGCCATAGCTGCAACTATCACACAAGGCTGGGACGAAGTAACACTAGCACCCATTACCAATTGGCTGGCTGACCCGCACAACCACATTGTCACACTGGCAGACCCTGACTATCCGCAGGCTCTGCTTAACATTTCCGATCCACCATTATTGCTGTATGTAAAAGGACGGCTCGATTTGCTTAACCACCCAGCGCTCGCCGTCGTTGGCAGCCGTAATGCCACCCCACAAGGGTTAAGCAATGCAGAGGCTTTTGCACAGGCAGCGAGTGCTGCCGGACTTTGTATCATCAGTGGCATGGCGCATGGCATAGACGCCGCAGCGCATCGCGGAGGGTTGCGCGAGCACGGCTCCAGCATAGGCATAGTTGGCACTGGGCTAGACAAAGTTTACCCTGCCGCCAACCGCCAACTGGCGCACCAATTGGCACAGGGAGGCGCATTGGTTTCCGAGTTTTCATTAGGCACTCCGCCACTAGCAGCAAATTTTCCGCGCCGCAATCGCCTCATCAGCGGCCTTAGCCTTGGATGTCTAGTGGTCGAAGCCTCTCTGCAAAGCGGTTCACTAATTACCGCCCGTATGGCATTGGAACAAGGGCGCGACGTTTTCGCCATTCCCGGTTCCATCCACGCCCCACAGACAAAAGGATGCCATAATTTGATCAAACAGGGCGCGAAACTGGTAGAGTGCGCGCAAGATATTCTGGAGGAGCTGGGACGATTCTCCGCCAGCACGACCCCACAACCTTCCGCAGTCGAAGAGCACTCTTTATTAACGCATTTAGGTTTCGATCCGGTAGATATGGACAGCTTGAGCCAGCGTAGTGGCTTGACGATTGGGGCACTATCCGCCATCCTGTTGCAACTTGAGCTGAATGGTGACATCACAACTTTACCCGGTGGACTTTACCAGCGTATAAATTAAAATTTTATTTGTTCAGGTCTGGCGGAACAGAATCTTCCATAGAAAGAAGAAAGAAAGAAGAAGAAAAACAAAACTATAACTACTCATAATCCCTTACTCTTGGTTTAATTACGCCTAGTTTAATAATTACCTACAATCAATTTTTATCGGGGCATTATGTTTGACATTTTAATGTTTTTATTTGAAAGTTATTTTCATGCTGGCCGCTATCCCAATTCAGACAGGCTATCCCGCAAATTATCGGCTGCCGGATTTGAAGACGAGGACATTCATCTGGCGCTGACTTGGTTGTCTGGCTTGGAACAGTTGAACAAAGCAAACTATCCATCCACCATTAATAATAGTAGTGGGCGATTTTATGCCGACTTGGAAATCAAGCGCATCAGCTTTGAAGTACGTAGTTTTCTGACCTTTTGGGAACAAAACAAGATAATTACACCCGTGGAGCGGGAAATGATCCTCGACCGCGCGGTCGCATTGAACCGTGAAAATTTGCCACTGGACAAAATCAAACTTATCGTTCTCATGGTGTTGTGGAATCAACGTCAAGACTTGGATCCTTTAATAGTCGAAGACCTGCTTACTCCGGCCGACTCCAGTCGCATACATTAAACATTAAACTTAGACAAAAACACCACCATGGCTAGCAATCTACTAATCGTTGAATCCCCGGCCAAAGCCGTCACCCTAAAAAAATATCTGGGTAAAGATTTTGAGATACTGGCAACCTATGGACATGTGCGCGACCTGATACCCAAATCGGGGGCGATCGATACTGAACATGATTTTGCCATGCAGTATGAAATTATTGCGCGAAACAGCAAACATGTAGACGCCATCGCCAAAGCCGCCGCTCAGGCAGACCACATCTATCTGGCGCCTGACCCGGATCGTGAAGGGGAAGCCATTGCCTGGCATGTCGCTGAGTTGCTCAAAAGCAAGCGTAATTTGAAAAACAAACCCATGCAGCGCGTAGTATTCTACGAAATCACCCAGTCTGCGGTGCGCGAAGCGGTGGCGCATCCACGTGAAATTTCCATTCCCTTGGTCAATGCGCAGCAGGCGCGACGTGCGCTGGATTACTTGGTAGGTTTCAACCTTTCGCCGCTGCTATGGCGCAAGATACGCCCCGGGCTTTCTGCCGGACGTGTACAGAGCCCTGCGCTGCGCCTGATCGTGGAACGAGAATTAGAAATCGAGGCATTTCGCTCACAGGAATATTGGACTGTACATCTCGACAGCCAGAAGAATAGCCAACCATTTACCGCCAAACTGTTTCAATATCAAGGGAAAAAACTGGAGCAACTGGGTATAGCCAGCGAGACGGAATACCAGAAAATTTTTGACAACATCAATGCGGCCAAATTACCTCCGCGCGTGGTGCGTGTGGAAAAGAAAGCCAAGCAACGCTATGCCGCCGCTCCGTTCACTACCTCCACGCTACAACAGGAGGCAGCGCGCAAACTAGGCATGTCCACTGACCGCACGATGCGTATCGCCCAACAGCTTTATGAAGGCATCGACATCGGCGGTCAAACTGTAGGACTGATCAGTTATATGCGTACCGATTCCGTCACGCTGGCACAGGAAGCCCTGCAGGAAATACGTAGTTATATCGCTGCACAATTTGCCCCGGACTATTTGCCTAAAACTGCACCAATCTACAAAAGCAAAGCCAAGAATGCGCAGGAAGCTCATGAAGCAATACGGCCAACGTCGATTACTCGCACCCCGGAGAGCATGCGGGAATTTCTTACTATTGATCAAGCGCGGCTCTATGAAATGATCTGGAAGCGCACCCTCGCATGTCAAATGGCTCCTGCGCGTTTCGATACAGTCAGCCTTGATATTCGCCTCGGGGGGGATGACACCCTGTTTCGTGCCAGCGGCCAAACCCTTATATTTCCTGGCTTTATCGCTGTCTATCAAGAAAGCACAGATGACAGCGAAGAAGAAGAAAACAAAAAATTGCCACCCTTGGAAGAGGGAGAAACCATTCCTCTTGACAAGCTGTATGGTGAGCAACATTTTACCCAGCCGCCACCGCGGTTTTCCGAAGCTAGCTTAGTTAAAACTTTAGAAGAGCATGGCATCGGGCGCCCCTCCACTTATGCCAGCATCATTTCCACGCTACAGGCTCGTGAATATGCAATATTGGACAAAAAACGATTCAAGCCGACCGACGTCGGCCGTGTCGTTATCCGTTTCCTCACCGAACATTTTACGCGCTATGTCGATTACGGATTTACTGCGCAAATGGAAGATGAGCTGGATGAGATTTCCGATGGCAAGCGCGATTGGATACCAGTATTGAACGATTTCTGGCATCCCTTCGCTTCGCTTATACAAGATAAAAAAAACATCGAGCGTAAAGATGTAACACAAGAACTAATCGACGAAGCCTGCCCCAAGTGCGGCAAGCCTTTAGCTACCCGCTTGGGCAAACGTGGCAACTTCATTGGCTGCACTGCCTACCCGGAGTGCGACTACACACGCAACCTCACAGCTGAAACCGATACCGGGGAAGCGCGCAAGGAATTGGGGAGTGATCCAGTCAGTGGCCTGCCGGTGTTATTGTTGCGCGGTCCTTATGGCTATTACGTACAACTCGGCGAAGTAGAGGCAGGTTCCAAAACAAAACCGAAGCGCATTTCCTGGCCGAAGGAATTACCTCCAGACGATGCAGACCTTGCCGCTGCCACAAAGTTGCTGCAACTCCCCAAAGAATTGGGACTCCACCCCGAAAGCGGCAAAAAAATTATCGTCAACATAGGACGCTTCGGCCCTTATGTCGGGCATGATGGTAAATTTAAATCCATTCCCAAGGGCGACAGTGTTTTTACCATACAATTAGAACGCGCAGTAGCTTTACTAGCAGAGGCAAGAACTTCCAATACTGTGTTACGGGAACTGGGTGCGCATCCGGAAGACCAAAAGCCGGTAGAGGTCTGTAATGGCCGCTATGGGCCATACGTAAGACATGGGAAGGTTAATGCCACTCTGCCTAAAGACATATCTCCGGAAGAAATTACATTGCAAGAAGGTTTGGCGCTGCTGGCAGAACGTGTGGCAAAAGGGCCATCTCTGAAGAAAGCCACAACCAAGAAAAAAACTACTGCTCCGAAAAAATCCGCTACTCCGAAAAAATCCGCTACTCCGAAAAAGGCAGCTACTCCGAAAAAGGCAGCCGCTCCGAAAAAATCCTCGACCAAGAAATAAGATATTCGTTATGCTGAACTAGCACCCAAAAAACCACTCCTGGTCTTGCAATCAGGGTCAGGATGTGAATTTTTCAGTAAGTTTATCCAGAAAATACACGATAACTACTTGAGTTTGATCAGTTCAGCCTTAAGCGCTTCGACATTCTGCTCGTGTAATGTTACCTGCCACTGCAAGGCTTTTATATTTTCTTCATATTTAGCCGCATTTCGATAGCTCTTACCGTCTTTGTCCTTGAGAATTTCCGGATGTTCTTTCCCATTTATCAGGGTCTGGCGAGCCTCTTCGACCAGTTTTTTTTCTGTTGATAACTCTTCTTCAAGTATTTTGCGACGCAAGTTATCGCGGTTTTTCTGTGTAGCCGAATCTACCTTAAGAGAAACGGAAGTTGTAGCGTCATTGTATACGCGCACAGCAGGAGAAGGTACGATCGTCAGTGGGCCCAGATCAACTTTTTTGGAGCCTTTTGTAGGTACGCTAGAATAGGTCACATGCCCATCAGCATCGACTGTTTTATATATTTCCGCCTGTGCCCAGCTGATATAACCAGCACACAGAATAATTATCAGGTAATGTTGCTTCATCATTGTGTCTTACAAAAATTATTTAGATGCAGTATAGATCCAAAGTCAGAGAGCGTGATAAAACATACGGACTCCGAAAATGTAACATGGATACTTCCACCATTAGCTGATGGCCCGGCATCCAGCTGACTGTCGATCCAATATAAATTTTATAATAAACGTGACTTATCACCTGACACAAATCCACATAGAGGCATATTTACTCCCTTGCCCAGAGCAATTACTTTAAACAATTCACCCATCTCGGCAGGACTAGTCAGCTTTTGCAGTTGTGCAGAAAGCGGAAGGTAATCACGAATATTTTCAGAATCGGTTTCTGCCAGTAAGCCAGTAATTCCGCCGTTAATCAGGAAATAGGCTTGCGTTGTATAACCATACAAGTGCAACCCTGCATCAATGGCCGCTTCCGCTACAGCGGTGAAGTCTACATGCGCGGTAATGTCCTGCAAGCCGGGCAGGAAGAACGGGTCATCATGTGCATGATGGCGGTAGTGGCACATGAACGTGCCTTGTGTGCGCTGCGGATGGTAATACTCGCGCGCGCCAAAACCATAGTCAATGAATAGCAGCATACCTTGATGCAAGCGCTCGCTCAGGCTGCTGACCAAGCCACGTACGGCAAGCGACATATCACTAAGGGTGCCGTCAGGCACTTTGATCTGTTGGGCAATCTCCAGCAACTTTGAGCTTTCTGGCAGACGTTCCTGCCACACAAAATTTTTTCCCTCGCTCGCCACGCCACGTTCAACAATATTCGCATCTGTCCAACGCATTAGATGCACTGGCAGCGCATCCAGCACTTCGTTGGCGACAAGCACTCCAGAAATCCTGTCTGGGGGCGCATCCAGCCAATGCACGCGGTTAATTAAATGTGGCAGGCGCGCTTGCAGCAATGCTTGTTGCCGCTCACGCAAGTCAGCACTGACTTCCAGGATGTCATAACGTTCAGGCAGACTATTCTGGCGTTCCAGCTCACTCAATATATCAACAGCCAGCTTGCCGCTACCCGCGCCGAGTTCAATAATATGCGGGGTGCTTTGCGCCATTATTTCAACTAATTGTCGCGCCAATGTTCGACCAAATAACGAAGAAATTTCCGGCGCGGTGACAAAATCCCCGGCGGCGCCGAACTTGCACGCCCCGGCACTGTAATAGCCCATTCCCGGCGCATATAACGCCAACTCCATGAAACGGGAAAATGGGATCCACCCCCCTTGCCGCATGATGTCGTGATGAATCAGATCACGCAGTTGATCGCTGTGCGCCTGAGCTTCGGGGGATGGCAAGGGCAGTGAGGGCATGATTGAGCGATGGGGATGTGTTAAATTACAAGCCGTAAGTTTAGTGGAGAGCACCATGCAAGGTAAAGTGGTATTAGTGACAGGTGGCGCAAAACGCGTGGGTGCAGCAATCTGCCGCAAACTGCACGCAGCGGGGGCGGACATCGCGCTGCACTATCGTTTTTCTGAGCAGGATGCATTGGCTTTGCAGTCAGAGTTGCACGACGAGCGTCCCGGCTCTGTGCTGCACTTACAGGCCGACTTACTGGACCCGCAAGCTCTGTTCTGGCTGGTAGAAAAAACCATCAGTCACTTTGGGCGGTTAGATGCGCTGGTTAACAATGCCTCCAGTTTTTTTGCAACGTCACTGGGCGATGTTAACGATCAAAACTGGAATGACCTCATCGGCACCAACCTGAAAGCCCCGCTGCTACTCGCACAAGCGGCAGCGAAGGAGTTGCGCCACAACCACGGCGCCATCGTCAACATTGTCGACATTCATGCCGAACGGCCAATGCACGGCCATCTGTTGTATAGCATAGCAAAGGGCGGATTGTCGGCGCTCACGCGCGCGCTGGCGCAGGAAATGGCGCCACAGGTGCGTGTCAACGCTATTGCCCCCGGCGTCATTGTGTGGCCTGAAAGTGCGGAATGGGACGATGAGACGCGGCGGAGAAAAATCATCGCACACACCTTGCTCAAGCGTGAAGGTGAACCCGACGACATTGCCCGCACCGTGAAATTTTTATTAAATGATGCGCCCTACATTACCGGACAAATTATTGCGGTGGATGGCGGACGCAGTATTAACCTTTGAACGAACAATATGAACGCCATTACACACCCCATCCATTTTGAGCATCACTCCAGCAATTTTAACCGCCTGCGCGGACGACTGGAACAGCATGTTGGCCGCGCTATCGGCGACTTCAACATGATCGAGGAAGGCGACACCATTATGGTGTGCATGTCCGGCGGCAAGGATTCTTACACACTGCTGGAAATTTTGCGTACGCTGCAAAAACGCGCGCCGATTAATTTTCGCCTTATCGCCATGAATCTGGATCAGAAGCAGCCGGGTTTTCCGGAGCATATCCTGCCGGATTATTTCAAATCCATAGGCATCGAGTATCACATTGAAACCCAGGACACCTATTCCATAGTCAAGGAGAAAATCCCGGAAGGCAAAACCACCTGCTCACTCTGCTCGCGTTTACGTCGCGGCATCATCTATCGCGTGGCCGGAGAACTGGGTGCGAACAAGATCGCATTGGGCCACCACCGCGACGACATGATAGAGACGCTGTTCCTGAATATATTTTTCGGCGGCAAACTCAAAGCCATGCCACCGAAGCTGGTTACAGACAAGGGCGACCACGTGGTGATTCGTCCACTGGCTTATTGCGCCGAGAAAGACATTGCCAGTTTTGCCCGCACCATGAAATTCCCCATCATCCCGTGCAATCTGTGCGGTGCGCAGGAAAACCTGCAACGCCAGAATATCAAGGAAATGTTAACTGCGTGGGAGCGACAGTACCCCGGCCGCATCCAGTCTATCTTCACCGCCATGCAGAACGTCAAACCCTCACACCTGATGGACAGCAAGCTGTTTGATTTCAAGAATATCAATGTGGGAGACATGGTGGATGAAGGGGATGTGGCATTTGATGTGTAAGTGTTCAGCACAACCAGCCAGGACACATGAATTTCAGGTAGCAGGATATTGTAGACCAACTCAAGATTTATGGAGTTTCAATCATGTTGACAGCAACCCAAAAGAAAACTGGCGAGGCCCTCGTAAATATCTTCGAGACCGGCGAAGTGCTGGGTGATTACGGCCAAGTGACATTGATCGCTGGTGACACTGGACATCAGAGCTCTTAAAGATCATGAGTCCGCTTGGAGTGGCGGTGGTATATGACAGCTTCGTACACAGCTCATGGAAATTAATGCGTAACCGCACCACTCAACAGGTCGGCGATATCTCCAGCGTCAACTAGCAGCAATGGATTGCCGCTTACATAGCCGTCCGCCGCGCCTGACTGGCCGAAAATACTCGCGCCGACTTACGCGTTACCGTCTATCGCATGGATACCTTCCAGCGCCTGATTGATCAAGGTTACTGGGGGCTGGAGCTACCGCTGGTAGTCCGCGGCCAAGAAATTTCCAGCGTATTGCTTTCATCCACTCCTTGTGGCTGCTACGATGGCCCGCAGCCTGGAACGCGTTCATTGGCTCTGCAATCGCCTCTGCAATGCGGGCTGGATGTGCGCCTTCTCCAGCTTGGACTGTCGGATCGCGGCGTAGACATTAAAGCTGACGGAATATTCGGTCGAACCACACAACAACTCATTAAAGAA
Source organism: uncultured Nitrosomonadales bacterium (assembly GCA_903878125.1). GTDB lineage: Bacteria > Pseudomonadota > Gammaproteobacteria > Burkholderiales > Gallionellaceae > Nitrotoga. The sequence continues at coordinate 69,066 of CAIRGS010000127.1, forward strand.
TACCAGTCTGCTCATGGCCTGCCGATAACCGGTGTCGCCGAGGTGGCGTTGATCGCCCAGCTGGTTGCATGAACTATTAGGGCAATGCTTAACAAGCCCATCCGTTCTGGCTAGCCTGTCGAAGCTATTTGCAAGTTATTGATTTTCAATTTATATGTTTCGACAAGCTCAACGCGAACGGATTTGTTCAACGTAGCCTTAACAATATCCCGACTTACTATCCTTTTCGTATTGGAAATAACACAGGCTTGCTTTCCCATCCCATTTACAGTAATTTGTTCGATTACGTAGGGGTCCTCGTCATCAATGCGACGAGGTGAGAGATACCCTTTGAACCTGTACGGATAATGCCGTCGTAGGGAAGCGTCAGTAGTTACTATGATGCTCCTTGCTTTTTTGGAGCAACCCACCATGAATGCCCATCCAAAGTTTTTAAGCCAAGCTGCCCACGTTGACGAAGCGGCAGTGCAGCCTTTACCGAATTCGCGCAAAATTTATGTTGCGGGATCACGCCCCGACATTCAAGTGCCGATGCGCGAAATCTCACAATCCGACACACCAGCAAGTATGAATGCGGAAAAAAATCCGCCAATTTATGTGTATGACTGCTCCGGCCCCTACACCGACCCGGCCGCCAATATAGACATCCGTTCCGGTCTGCCAACACCACGCATGCCGTGGATTATCGAGCGTAACGACACCGA
>CAIRGS010000128.1 GCA_903878125.1 uncultured Nitrosomonadales bacterium
AACGGAATCATGCCAAGCTCGCGCGCCCGGTCAAAAATCGGTTTGTGCCATTCCCACGGGGTATAGGCTTCGCCGTAGAGCTTGTAGAGCGAAGTGCCGGCCCACAGGCTTTTTGGGTCGCTGATGTGAAACTCGCGTTCATCCAGATCCAGTGTCATGGTGTCGGGCGTATAGGTCTGGATCTTCAGTGCGTGCGCACCTGATTTGGCAGCAGCTTCAACGATTTCCAGTGCGCGCTCAAGCGACTGGTTATGATTGCCGGACATTTCCGCGATGATGAAGGGCGGATGATTCGGGCCGATTTCACGGCCGGTTATCTGGATAGATTTCATAGGACTAATCCTCAAAAACTGACGGTTGCACCCTGCACCCGCACCATGATGCGATCCTGCGGAATCTCCGGAAAAACGACAGATTTTCCTTCCGCTTCCTCAAGCGCCCACAGCACATCGCTAAACCCTATGCGGTGCCGCATCAATACTGTCGACGAAAAACGCGGATTAATTTCGAATACACGCGGTCCCTTGTCAGTAAGCCGCAACTGGATATTCATGCTGCCGCGTAAATCGAGGCCTTCCGCTATTATTTGGCACATGCTGGCAGTTGCCTCGTCCCTGATCACTTGCGCCCAACTGGTGAACCCGCCTGCCAGTCGGCGCAGCATCAAAAGGCTGGCAACCGCACCATCGCGACGGCGATATACCGCGCAGGTGACTTCACGCTCAGCCGGTTCCAGCATTTCCTGGAATATTGCATCCGGATACTTTTTGGCCAGATAGGCTGCCTCCGCATTATCCATTACGCTGAACACCGCGCGTGAGCCGGAACCAAAACGGTTTTTCAGAATGCACGGATATTCGGAGGGCAGCTCTTCGCCTACAGCAAGTGTCCACGGCACAGGCAATCCGAAATTGCGCAATGCGTCGATGGTTGCAAGCTTATCGATTCCCGCCGCAACCACCTTCTTGCCTGAGGTGATGCACCGGCTGTCGCCGAGTTCATGGATCAATGGCGCCATAACGCCCAGTTCCGGTTCGGACATGGGAATGAGCACATCGACCAATCTAGAAATCAGCACACTCCGGATCGTCTCAAGATATTCAGGCGCTCCGGCGGGCGGAACCTTGACAAATTCATCGACAAACAGAGCTCCGCCATGCTGCTCATGCATATCGACGCCAATCAGCCGCAGCTCAGGGCGCTGCTCCCTGATAATGGCTGCCACGCCTTGCGCGATGTCGCCACCAATGCCCGTAATCAGGACAGATTTCATGTGCGTTCCAATACTTTCGCCAGATAGGGAATATCCGGATGCCTGCGGCTCGATTCTGCCATCACAAGTTCGGCATTATAAGCCTCGCAACACAGCTTTACTTCGCGCGATGCGGTATCAAACAGCGCCCAATGTGCTCCGGGCTTGCGGTTACGTGGTTGCCCGGCAGCGCCAGGGTTGACCAAAAGCGTTCTTCCGATCTTGTGCTGCATGGGGTAATGCGTATGACCCAGCACCACCAGATCAAACTCCTGGATGGCACAACGCTCCAGCAGTTCCGGCTTTGCGTCGGGATAGACATATTGATCGACATCCCACGGCGCACCATGGCACAGCAGGATCCTGCAGCCATCGATAACGAGTTCCAGAGGGTGCGGCAGAGCGCAAAGTTGATCGAGCTGCTGCGCGTCAAGCTGCTCAACGGCGCTACGCAGACCGGTTCCGTAGCGCGCATCGACATGTGACAGAAATGCCGGATCCGATCGCGCTGCAGC
>CAIRGS010000129.1 GCA_903878125.1 uncultured Nitrosomonadales bacterium
ATATTAATGATCGTACTTACAATCGCTTCATCGTCCGAACCGTTTATTAAATCGCACACAAATGATTGATCGATCTTGAGTTTATCGATAGGGAAGCGCTTGAGATAACTTAAGGCTACGCTGAACAAGTCCCTCCGTTCGGGCTGAGCCTGTCGAAGCCAATAGCAACTTATTGATTCACAAGGAGTACGTTTCGACAAGCTCAACGCGAACGGACTTGTTCAGTATTGCCTTAAGCTGGAGTTACCAGTGCCCAAATCGTCCACTGCGATTTGCAGTCCCATCGGCTTTAGTTCCAATAACAGTACAATTGACGCTGCAGCATTGTGCATGACAGCACCTTCGGTTCACGGTGTAATAGGTCCAGGCTCTTACCTATCAAATCGTTAGCGCTGTAATCGGTAATATTGGAAAAAGCCGGGTTAATAAACAACATGCTTTTTTCGGCATCTGTGACGATTATGCCTTCATTTATGCTATTGAATATATGCGCGAATAGCCTCAGCTGCTTCTCTTTCTTACGCACACCATTTCTCTCTTGTCCCGAAACTGAAGAAATTGTCTTGTTATTCTGGGCATCTGGATTAATTTGTTGGTCGGTTATAGATAAACTCTGCATTTATATCACATATTATTTTTGGTTAATCAGGCTAGCAGACTGTAGGGCTTTGAGTTTTATAGTTTCATAATATATTGTGTCGTATAGATTAATGCATTTGTAAAATAATATGTTAATCAATTCGTTGCGATAGAAATTCAGATAGGCTTCCAGGAAAATGGTAGTTCTGCGGTGCCTGGGCCTATGGTAGCGATTTCATGCACCGCCTTCATAAAATCTGCCTCCTCATGCAATTGCACCAACGTGTTTGGATGGTGGTGGCCACGCATCTGCGCGAGGCGCGCTTTGCTGGTCGCTGGCATGTCCCATTTTAGTCCAGCTAGCAATTCATCTGCCAAGGACGGCTGGTTGCATACCAGCACCATATCACAACCGGCCTGTAATGCCGCTTCCGCACGTTGCAGGATGCCGCCCGCTACCGTTGCACCTTCCATGCTAAGGTCGTCGCTAAAGACGCATCCACTAAAGCCCAGTTCACCACGTAGAATATCTTTCAACCATTTTTTTGAGAAACCCGCTGGATATTTGTCCACTTTTGGGTAAATTACGTGTGCGGGCATGACGGCAGTCATACCGTAATTCACCATCTGGCGAAATGGAATCAGGTCGCATAACTCAATGTCGGTATAGCTGCGGTCATCTATCGGAATTTCCAGGTGCGAATCGGCTTGTACGTAACCGTGTCCAGGAAAGTGCTTGCCAACGGTGGACATGCCACTCTGTTTGAGTCCCAATAACAGGCTATGCGCCAGTTCGGCTATGGCCTGTGGCTCAGAATGAAAGGCGCGGTCGCCAATCACTTTGCTGGTGCCGAAATCTATGTCTAGCACCGGGGTGAAGCTGAAATCCACGCCGCAAGCACGCAATTCTGCAGCCAGCACGTAGCCTACCTGCTGCGCCAGATGCTTGGCGCGGCGCGGGTTTCCATCCCAAATATGGCCCAGCTCGCGCATCGCCGGGATGCGCGTGAAGCCGTCGACAAAACGTTGTACGCGCCCACCCTCATGATCCACAGCGATCAATAGCGGCGGAGTACGCAGGGCATGAATGCTGGCTGTCAGTTGGGCAAGCTGGTGGGGAGATTCGTAATTACGCGCAAACAGAATCAC
>CAIRGS010000130.1 GCA_903878125.1 uncultured Nitrosomonadales bacterium
AAAACTTTCCACCCCCAGCGATGCCGCCAGGGGTCATATCCGGTATTAGCACCAATTTCTCGGCGTTCTCCCAGAGTCACGGGCAGATTGCTCACGTGTTACTCACCCGTTCGCCACTATTCCGGCAGGAGCAAGCTCCCGCGTTCATCGTTCGACTTGCATGTGTTAAGCACGCCGCCAGCGTTCGTCCTGAGCCAGGATCAAACTCTCCATAAAGGTAGTTCTGCCGGACCGAAGTCCGACAAATCTGTTGCGGCCGAAGCCGCAGAGTTGTTCTCTGACAATTTAGACAGTCTACTGACTTGTCCGTCTTTGTTCCAAAGGAATCTTGCCAACCACTAGCAAGCTAGTGATCGACGAGGTTATTTGGCATTGACTTAGTGCACACTGTTGAGTTCTCAAGGACCGTACGCACCTGGCTGCACGTGTTTACACACCGCAATCAGGGCAACTTGTCTAACATAGCACCGAGGTTTTCCTTATGCAAATCGTGACGATTTGCGAATCTCTTCGGCGAGATGTCGAGTTTAGTCCGAGCCGCCTTGGCTCGCAAGAGCCGGCTGCTGGCCTGATGTTTCCGCTTGATTCGAACCTGCATTTCGCTGGTCCGTATTTGGGGCAACGTTGCTAACTTACGTGTCATCGAGGACTCGAGCAAACAATGGCCCAACTCGGGCGTGTCACAATCCTTCATCGTTAAAGGTTTACACCTATCGTGATTCTCACTAGCGTTGAGGAATGGCAAAAAACTCGGTCAAAGTGGGCGGAATTCTCGCGGGTGCCGGGTGCCTTTTCGGTCTCGCGCCGCTCATCATCTCGTTCATCGCGCTGGCATTCGGAAGCGATATCGGCAACGTCCTGCACTGGTACACGTTCATGACCGCGCCCGTCGGTGCGGTGGTCGTGATAGTCGGACTCATCATTGCCATCGTGGGCGCCTCAACGAGCACACCCGAGGACCTCGCAAAGTCGGTTTCGATCAGCGCCGACAATTCTGATTCGAAAACGGCCGCTGCGCTGGGAACCTCCTCGGCGACAGTAACCCTGCCGCCACTGCCGGCCATACTCGCGCGTTCGGTCAAGCTCGCGTACGCGATTGGTTTCGGAATCGTGCTCGTAAGTTGCGTGATGCGCGTAACGCTCTTCCAGCCGATGTCAGGGATCCTGACGTTCTTCGACCTCGTCCCCGTGTTCTTCGCCGGTTGGTTCGTTTTCCTCGCCCGAAATGCGCAGGAAGGTCTGCAGTTCCTTCGCCTTTACCAATCACAACTCATCGTGTCGATCGCGGGATGCATTGCGGGGCTTTGGCCACTCATCACCATGGATACCGATCTCAGCTTGCTGGACTACGAGGATATCCCCTCATTCGAGGTTGCCGGGACGCTCATCACGGGCTTCATTCCGGCGCTGGCGTCGCTCGCTTCGCTGATCTTCGCTGGTGTGGCGCGGGCTCGTTACCGCCGAAGCATCGCGAAAGGCTAGGCGAGCTCGGCGTCGACGCGGGCGGATAGCTCCGCCGCTGTGACACCGGTCGGTCCCGACTCGTCGTAAGTTCCCTCGGGGTACGTTCCGTGAAGGCCAGGGACAGGTCGAGCGGCGAATCCAGCATCTCGCGCGCCCAGTGTCGATGATCGGACGCACATCTCGGATTGAAGCCCAATAATGTCGAGCGACGTGACGGCCTGGTCGCGAAGCCACGCTGCCATGTCAGGGTTGGATTCGAACACATCCTTCGTCGTCTTTCGCCAGACGCGTTCGCTATCGGCGGGAGCGAGCGTGAGTTCCCAAAAGAATTCGCCCGGCGCATCCATCTCGTCGGCGTCGCCGTCGTTCTGAACCCAGACAACGAGTTCTCCGGCGGCGCGGGACGATTCGACACGTTCACGGATTCGTTCGAGCAGTAACTCGTGATCGGGCACGGGCCAGTCCCCCGCGAATCCCCAGTTTTGGACGTCGACGACGAGAAGTGCACGTGACACGGTTTGCCTACTTTCCGAGGACAAGCGCGGCGAGGGTCTTCTTGCCGCGACGAAGGATAGAGACACCGCCCGCGAGAGTGCGGTCGCTGACCAGGTCGGTTTCGGCGGTGACGGCCACGTTGTTGATGGCGACACCGCCCTGCTGGATGGCGCGGCGGGCGTCCGAGGCGGACGAACACAGCCCCGACTCGACGAGGGCCG
>CAIRGS010000131.1 GCA_903878125.1 uncultured Nitrosomonadales bacterium
GGACGTAATGGTAGTAAGTTTCACTGGTGACAGCGGTTTAACCGATTATTCCGCATCCCTCTGTCGTGAACTGGATAAACTTGGTTCTGTTGAACTGGTCACGGCACAGAGCTTCGAGCAAGAAAAATACATGGCAACTTATCCTGTATTTAAATTATTTCGTCGCACACGTCAGTATCCGCTAGATTTCTGGCGTTTTGTTGCTCATGTAATTCGCCGTCGGCCCCGTGTATTGCTACTTCAGAGTTGGTTGAAGTGGCCTATTTTTGAATTGCCGTGGATCTTGGTATTTCGTGTATTGGGTGTCCGTATGGCTTTGACGGTGCACGACTTAATGCCACATCGGCCAATGCCATGGAGTAGAGAAGTACTGCGCCTATTCTATCAGCAGTTTGACCGACTGATCGTGCACTCGCAACATCAACGTGAGGGGCTTGAGAATATGGGGGTAATAACGCCCTGTCTTGTTGTGCCTCATGGCGTGTATGACATTTTTAACACGCTGAATCTAGATCGGTTTGATGGACGAAGATTCTTTCCAAGTCTGCGTGAAAATGATTTTGTGGTGCTATTTTTTGGACATCTTGATGAGCGCAAGGGGCTGCTCGATTTTTTGCACACAGCTGAGTTACTTGAGTTGGATGAGCCAAGCATCCGATTTATTGTTGCTGGTAAATCTGAAATTAGCGAGGTAGTGCGTGTGGCTATTAGTGCTGCCAGGATTCGGTCGAATGTGCTTGTGTATGATTATCTGATTCCACATATGGAAGTGCAGCGTTTCTTTGCAGCCTGTGATGTGGTGGCCTTGCCCTACCATGAAGGAACAACTAGCGGAGTGATGAAACTGGCGATGGCATTTAGGCGTCCGGTTGTATGCACTGACGTCGGTGATTTTGTTGAGTCGCTCACGATATGGCCGGGTTTGTTAGTTGATCAGGATAGGCTGCCGAAGAGCTTAGCTGAGAAATTGCTCCAGGCACGGGACGAGTATGAGGATTTGGCGGCACGTACCGCATCGCAATCGAGCGAGATTCAGTGGCGGAGTATTGCTTTGAGATATTTAGAGTACCTCATGTAGGGTAAGTTAATAGATGACCTCAAAACTGTATTCAAAATATTGTTGAGCCTACTGAATGAATGGTAGTTAATAGGGAGTAACGGTGAATTCGATTGCTATAGTAGTTCCCGAGCTTTTGCCAGTGCCGCCAATTCAGGGGGGTGCGGTCGAGTATTGGGTGGATGAAGCATCAAAACGCATGGTGAAACCAACTCGAAGACTTGCGGTAGTTTCCCGCTCTGCTGGCGTCATTGGGCATGAGGCAATTGAGTATATAAGTATTCCATGGACACCTGTTGAGATGTTCTTTCATCGCATCAAGGATCGTACAACTTGGAAAAATCCATTGCGGTATGTAAGTAAGATACAGAACGTGTTTTCCTATGGAAGGCGAGTAGCTAGAGCTGTACGAGATTTCGACGTGATTTACTTGCATAATGAGCCCAATATTCTATTCTTTCTCAATAAGCGTGCTGGTCAAAAGATTGTTCTCCACATGCATAACGATCATCTCTCCATGCGTCTATTTCGCCCGTTCTATCGACGAGCTCTGGCCAAGGCTGACAGGGTGATCTGTGTTAGTGACTATATCCGCCGACAGGCTATTGCGGCCTTTCCAGAATATGCTGATCAGTTTTGTGTGATATTTAATGCTACCGACCCAGAGGTATTTAAGCCCTATGGCGAAGTAGCCGTGCGGCAGTTAAAAACTATTATTCAGATCGAGCCCGGAAAAAAGTATCTGCTTTATGTGGGGCGCCTGACACCGATCAAGGGTGTGCATGTTCTGATTAAGGCATTCCATGAAATTCATCGCCTGATGCC
>CAIRGS010000132.1 GCA_903878125.1 uncultured Nitrosomonadales bacterium
AACTTTGTAAGGATCAACATATCCAAATTTTGCCAGCAACGTAGTTTCCAGCGCTTCCATTGTGGCGGCGTCCTGCTCGGTTTCGTGGTCATACCCTTGCAAATGCAGGGCGGCATGGATGGCGAGGTGAGCGAAGTGGGCGCGCAAATCCTTGCGTTGCTCGCGCGCTTCCTGTTCCACCACCGGCGCGCAGATCACGATATCGCCATACAGTAATTCGGCGGTATCAGACTGCTGGCCGGTATCCTCGTATGCAAACGTAAGTACGTTAGTAGCGTAATCCTTGCCGCGAAATTTTTTGTTCAGCGCACGCCCTTCCATGTCGTCTACGATACGTAGCACGACTTGCACATCGCGCTGCAATGCAACCTTGATCCAACGGCGGAACTGCTGCCGTGTGGGCAGATTCACCCCCTCGACCGCATACTGCACCGACAGGGATAATTTATGTGCAGTCATAGTCCTCAATTCAAAACTAGGATATTCATCAACGTGTTGTATGCACTTTAAGATGGGATATAGCAGATCTCCAAATACTCAGAAGCCGTCTCTGATTTCACTGCGTGATTATACGATTGTCGCAAATAGCTGAATAGTTAAAATAATTCACAGGCACTGCACCAAGTCTGCACATTGAGTGCTCATACTTGCAAAACGCTACAATATGTCCGTCGATATAAACAACTGCCACTATGAAACTGATCTTGGGTATTGAAAGTTCTTGCGATGAAACCGGTGTCGCCCTATATCACATCGAGCGTGGATTGCTGGCTCATGCACTGCATACCCAAGTGGCCATGCACAATGAATACGGCGGCGTGGTGCCAGAGCTGGCGTCACGCGATCACATCCATCGCATGCTCCCCTTGATACGCCTGGTAGCAGATGAAGCAGAATGTCGCCTGCAAGATGTGGACGCCATCGCTTATACCCAAGGCCCCGGTTTGTCTGGTGCGCTATTAGTTGGCGCAAGTATCGCGTGTTCGCTGGCGTATTCACTGAATATTCCGGCCATAGGCATCCACCATCTGGAAGGACATTTGTTGTCCCCTCTGTTATCCGATTCCGAACTGAAATTTCCGTTCGTCGCGCTATTGGTTTCCGGCGGACATACCCAGCTCATGCGCGTGGATGGTGTGGGGAAATATACTTTATTAGGGGAGACATTGGACGATGCCGCTGGTGAAGCTTTCGATAAGAGTGCCAAGCTTCTTGGTCTTTGCTACCCCGGAGGCCCCGAACTGGCCAAGCTGGCTAATCAAGGTCGGCCAGGTCGATTTCATTTGCCGCGCCCCATGCAACATAGCGGCAATCTGGATTTCAGCTTCAGCGGGCTGAAGACCGCTGTGTTAACCCTGACTCGTCGACACACATTGGATGAACAAACCCGTGCCGACATTGCCTGTGCAGCGCAAGAAGCAATCGTGGAAGTGCTAATCACCAAATCCCTGGCTGCGCTAAAGCAAACCGGACTTAATCAATTAGTAATCGCCGGCGGAGTAAGTGCGAACCAACATCTTCATGCGCAACTCATTAAGGCGGCCAGCAAAAATGGCTTTCGCGTGTTCTATCCTGATCTTGAGTTTTGCACCGACAATGGTGCCATGATCGCCTTTGCCGCAGCGCTACGTCTGCAAGAGCAAGAGGCGAAAAGCGATTACCGTTTCAACGTCAAGCCGCGCTGGGACTTGCAGCAACTCAGCTATTCCGAATGACTGCCTTCCTTTTTGCCA
>CAIRGS010000133.1 GCA_903878125.1 uncultured Nitrosomonadales bacterium
GCCCTACGGCTATTTACGCCAACCTTAAAGCTTTCCTGGTCAACCGCGTGGGGGATTTCGGTTTCCTGCTTGGCATCGGCTTGGTGCTGATGGTGTTTGGCACACTGGATTATGCTGCAGTGTTTGCCAGCTCGCATCTTTACGCCAACGACATGGCGCCTATCCCTGGTGTATCGTGGAATGTGATTAGCGCTATCTGCATCCTGCTGTTCATTGGTGCGATGGGTAAATCGGCGCAATTTCCGCTGCATGTCTGGCTGCCGGACTCGATGGAAGGCCCGACTCCAATTTCCGCACTGATCCACGCTGCGACCATGGTGACCGCCGGAATCTTTATGGTGGCGCGCATGTCACCGCTGTTTGAACTGTCCGATACTGCGTTATCCTTTGTCATGGTGATAGGCGCAATTACCGCGCTGTTCATGGGCTTCCTCGGCATTATCCAGAACGACATCAAGCGTGTGGTGGCCTATTCTACGCTGTCGCAACTAGGCTACATGACGGTAGCGCTGGGCGCTTCTGCTTATTCAGTGGCAATTTTTCATCTAATGACCCATGCTTTTTTCAAGGCGTTGCTTTTCCTCGCTGCGGGTTCGGTGATCATCGCCATGCATCATGTCCAGGACATCCGCCAGATGGGAGGCTTGCGTAAATACATGCCAATCACTTGGTTCACGTTTCTGATCGGCTCGCTGGCATTAATTGGCACGCCGTTCCTATCCGGTTTCTATTCCAAAGACAGCATCATCGAAGCGGTGTCGTTATCGCATCTTCCCGGGTCTGGCTTTGCTTACTTTGCAGTGGTGGCCGGTGTTTTCGTTACCGCCTTCTATTCGTTCCGCTTATATTTCCTGGTGTTTCATGGCGAAGAGCGTTTCGGCAAAGCTCATCCTGTTGCACATGGCTCTCACAAAGCACCTCACGACGACCATGCTGACACTCATGATGCGCATGATGATCATCATGGTTTAGCTCCGGGTCAGAAGCCGCACGAAACCTCATGGGTAGTCTGGATGCCTTTGGTGATGCTTGCAATCCCTTCTGTCATCATTGGTTACCTTACGATCGAGCCGATGTTGTTTGGCGACTATTTCAAGGGCGCGATTTTCATCAACCACGAGCTGCACCGGTCCATGGAAGAACTGAAGCACGAGTTCCACAGCGCTTGGGCCATGACCATACATGGGCTATATGCTTTGCCATTCTGGCTGGCATTATCCGGGGTAGTGATGGCGTGGGTTTTTTACCTGAAAATCCCTGCTATACCTGAAGCGATCAAACAAAAATTTAGCTTCTTCTATACAGTGCTGGATAACAAGTACTACTTTGACCGTTTCAATGATTGGTTCTTTGCCTCTGGTGCCCGTAAGACGAGCCGCTGCTTGTGGAAATTTGGCGATATAAAACTGATTGATGGCCTAATGGTAAACGGTACTGCGCGTTTGGTCGGCATGTTCTCCAACGTGTTGCGCCGCATTCAGACCGGGTACATCTACCACTATGCATTTTCCATGATTATCGGCGTATTTCTGCTGCTTACGATACGCACTTGGTTCGAATAATATGCACAGCGAGAAACTGAAGGGACAAGCATGATTTTTGGATTTCCCCTATTAAGCGTTGCTATCTGGCTGCCCATTATTTTTGGTCTGCTGGTTCTAGCCACTGGCAACGATCGCAATGCACCGTTAGCGCGTGTCATCGCACTGGTTGGTTCGATTCTTGGCTTTGTGGTCACTATTCCGCTGTATGTTAGTTTTGACAAGATGACCAGTGTCATGCAGTTCGTTGAGTTTCACGACTGGGTTACCCATTTCAACATCCACTATCACCTCGGCGTTGACGGCATTTCAGTGCTGTTCATCCTGCTTAACAGTTTCTTTACTCCGTTGGTCGTGATCGCTGGCTGGAAGGTAATCGAGAAGCGTGTAGCGCAATATCTTGCGGCTTTCCTCGTCATGTCCGGCTTGGTCAATGGCGTATTCGCCTCGCTCGACGCGGTGCTGTTCTATGTATTCTGGGAATCCATGCTGATCCCGATGTTCATTATTATCGGTGTATGGGGCGGCGCTAATCGCGTTTATGCTGCGGTCAAGTTTTTCCTGTACACCTTTTTCGGTTCGGTGCTGATGCTGATTGCACTGCTCTACCTGTACATCCACTCCGGTGGCAGCTTCTCGATTCTCGATTACCACCAGATGGCTATCCCGATGACTGCGCAGATACTGGTATTCATTGCCTTCTTTATGGCATTCTCGGTAAAAGTACCAATGTTCCCGGTACACACCTGGTTACCCGATGCCCACGTAGAAGCGCCTACTGGTGGTTCCGTGGTGTTGGCGGCGATTCTGCTGAAGGTTGGAGCGTACGGGTTTATTCCATTCTCCATGCCTATCGTGCCAGATGCCAGCCACAACCTTGCAGGCGTGATGATCGCGCTGTCGCTGATCGCAGTGGTCTATATTGGACTGGTTGCATTGGCCCAAACCGACATGAAGAAACTGGTGGCTTATTCTTCTATTTCGCATATGGGTTTCGTGACGTTGGGTTTTTTCATTTTTAATGCCTACGGCATGGAAGGCGCATTGATACAGATGATTTCGCATGGCTTTATATCAGGTGCGCTATTTCTCTGTATAGGTGTGTTGTATGACCGCATGCACACACGCAATATCGCCGACTATGGCGGCGTAGCCAACAAAATGCCCGTGTTCGCCGCATTCTTTGTACTGTTTGCCATGGCAAATGTCGGACTTCCCGGCACCAGCGGTTTTGTCGGTGAATTCATGGTGATAATGGGCGCAGTCAAAGTCAATTTCTGGTACGCCTTCACTGCCGCCACCATACTGATTTTCGGCGCGGCCTACACACTGTGGATGGTAAAGCGAGTGATCTTCGGCGCGGTAGCCAACCAACACGTAGCGCAATTAACCGACATTACTTTGCGCGAAAAACTGATGTTCGTTATTTTGGCACTGACTGTGCTGGGCATGGGCCTGTATCCACTACCATTCACCGAAATCATGCACGCATCCGTGAACGACTTGCTGGTACATATTGCCCGCTCCAAGTTATAAGCTATCACCAACCGAGGAATTTATGAGTTACTTGTCCACCTTATCCTCCGCCTACGCAGAAATTTTTCTGCTGGTGATGGCGAGTTCGATCCTGATCGTGGATCTGTTTGTCACCGACCCGAATAAAACACTGACCTACTTACTGGTGCAACTGACACTTCTAAGTTGCGCACTGATCACCGTGATGACCCATGAACCTGTCGTGGTCCACCTGTTCAACAACATGTTCGTGGACGACTTAATGTCCGATGTACTCAAACTATTAAGCTACCTGACCGTATCCATGGTGTTAGTGTATTCGCGTAGCTATTTGATATTGCGCGGACTATTCACAGGCGAATTCATGGTACTGACATTATTTGCCCTGCTCGGCATGATGGTGATGATTTCCGCTAGCCACTTTATCACTCTGTATATTGGGCTGGAATTGCTATCTCTTAGCCTGTATGCAATGGTTGCGCTGCAACGCGATTCCGCCACTGCCACTGAAGCCGCGATGAAATATTTCATACTAGGTGCACTTGCTTCCGGCTTGCTATTGTATGGAATGTCCATGTTATATGGCGCTACGGGTACGCTAGGCGTTGCGGCTGTCTCCGATGCCATCATGCACGGCGTGGAAAACAAGGCACTGCTAGTATTCGGCTTGGTGTTCATGGTGGCGGGTCTGGCTTTCAAGCTGGGCGCCGTTCCATTTCATATGTGGGTGCCGGACGTTTACCATGGTGCACCCACTGCAGTAACCATGCTGATCGGCTCCGCACCCAAGTTAGCCGTCTTCGCTTTCGTTATGCGAATTTTGGTGGACGGCATGCAGCCGCTGGTGATGCACTGGTCGGGCATGCTGGCTATCCTCGCTGTTCTGTCTATGGCTATCGGTAACATTACCGCCATTGCGCAAACTAACCTTAAGCGCATGCTGGCTTACTCCACCATCGCGCATATGGGCTTTTTATTGCTCGGCGTATTGAGCGGCGGCATTGATGGTTATAGTTCCGCCATGTTCTACGTAGTGATTTATGTGTTAATGAGCCTTGGTGGTTTCGGCATGATCATGCTGCTATCGCGTGAAGGTTTCGAGGCTGACATGCTCAACGACTTCAAGGGACTTAACCAACGCAGCCCTTGGCTCGCTTTCATGATGCTCATATTAATGTTCTCTATGGCAGGCGTACCGCCGACGGCAGGCTTCTACGCCAAACTTTCTGTATTACAAGCGGTAGTGGGTGCCGGGCACGTTCCTCTTGCCGTAATAGCGGTGTTGTTCTCGTTGATAGGCGCATTTTATTATCTGCGCATCGTCAAGTTAATGTATTTCGATTCCCCGGAAACCCATGTCAAAATTTCCATCCAGCCTGACAACGGCCTGCTGATTTCGATTAACGGACTGTCGATATTGGCCTTGGGCATCATGCCCAGCACATTGATAACGGTATGCGCAGTAGCCGTGCAGAAGTCATTAATGTTGCATTAAACGAATCTGCAATGTCGAAATCAAAAACTCCCGCACTCGACGGGAGTTTTATTTTGTGATTGATTATGATTAAAAAGTCACGAAAAAAATTAATGCGTTACCCCCACTTTTGCCAGCTGCTTTTTTTCATGGTCTTGCGCCCTCACCCGAAAATAAACTTGTCAAGCGCAAAGTAAACGATAAAGATGTGATGATAAGCGAATTGCACTTCGTTAAATTTCAACTTGATTAAGGTGAACATTCATTGAACGTTATCTCAATTCCTTTACTTGCTGCATTATTGCTAATACTTGCCAATTGCGGAGCGCAAGCGGCTGGCATCAAGAGCAAAGCTGCTGCGCCCACTGTGCAGAAAAAGGTATCAACGCCGCCAGAAGATCCTTTTCTGTTGTTGCAGAAAGCTGCGGCTCAGGGCGTTGCTGAAGCGCAATACAACCTCGGCTGGATGTATTTCAAGGGTGAAGTTGTGCCTAAAGATACCGCCAAGAGCTTTGAGTGGCTTCAGAAAGCTGCTGCTCAAGGACATGCCGGAGCGCAATTCTTACTCGGCGTGATGTATGCAAAAGGTGACGGAACATCCAAGAACTCTGCTAATGCTATTGAGTGGTTCCAGAAAGCCGCTACTAAAGGGCATGCTGAAGCGCAATTCTTTCTTGGCGTGATATATGCCTATGGCGAAGGCGCGCCCAAAGACGTTGCGAAAGCGATGGAGTGGTATCAGAAAGCGGCTGCTCAAGGGCATGCTGAAGCGCAATACAATCTCGGCTGGATGTATTCCAATGGCGAAGGTGTGCGCAAGGATATTGCCAAGACTTTTGAGTGGTTTCAGAAAGCAGCGGCTCAGCAGCATGCCGAAGCGCAATACAATCTGGGCATAATGTATCGAGATGGTGAAGGCGTAACCAAGGACGTTGCGAAAGCCATTGAGTGGCTTCAGAAAGCAGCTGCTCAGCAACATGCCGATGCACAATACAATCTAGGCTTGATGTATCGGGATGGCGAAGGCGTAACCAAGGACAATATGAAAGCGATTGAATGGTTTCAAAAAGCGGCTAGTCAAGGGCATGAAACAGCACAATTCATACTTAAAATGTGAGTGGCCAATTCGATGGTATAGCCCAATTTACCAGTTTATTTTCTATACCCATCGCCGCCTGTCCGGTCGGCTGCAATGCCGGTCAGCCGAATTTTTTTTTCACGCGGTAAGCAAACTGGATGAGACTATTGGGCCCATGCAGACCAAGCTTGAGGGATATGTTAGTGCGGTGATTTTCAATGGTTTTTTTACTCAGACACAGCCTCTCGGCAATTTGCGCGGTGGTCATGCCATCCGCGACTTCCTTCAGGATTCGCAATTCTGCCCTGGTCAGGTTTTCCATACTGGCATAATCCGCCATCAGTGAAGCGCTATCGTGCTGTGGCTCGTCCTCGATCTGGCTCAACCGCTCCAACCGTGCCTGGACGCTGTTGCAAAGCTCCATCCGGGTAAACGGCTTGGTAATGAAATCGTCGGCACCCAATTCCATGCCGGCACGGATATCCTCCCGGGTTGATTTGGCTGTCAGAAAAATGAAAGGTGTGCGCAGCAACTGCGGAATTTTGCGGATTGTGCGCAAGACCTCATAGCCATCGATGCCCGGCATCATGATGTCGCATATGATGAGCGACGGCAGTTGCACGGACGCCAACTGAACTCCCTCCTCGCCGGAAGCTGCCTCGATGACCCGATAACCGTAGTGCCTGAGAATCTCGCAAATGTTGATGCGCAGCATTTCCTCGTCTTCGATGACCAGAATGGATAGTGCATTTTTTTCCATTTTTTCCATTAGTGATCCGGCAGCTAACGAGGTAACATTATTGTGACTTGGCATCCCGCCCCGTCCTCGCTTTTTATATTGATTTCACCACCATGCGCCTCGATCAGGCGTTTGGAAATCATCAGGCCCAGTCCGCACCCCGGCAAATGTTTGGTGTTATGGGCGCGAAAGAAGGACGTGAACAGCAACGGCTGTTCCATTTCCGGAATCCCGATACCGTAGTCCTTGACAGTGATATGGAATTTGTCACTGCATAATGAAACAGTCAGCTCCGGCGGACAGCGGCCCAACGAATACTTGTAGGCATTGCTGATGATGTTGCGCAGCGCATTGCGTATCAGCACGGGGTCTATATTGATCTCGTCGTCTGGCGCATCATTGCGATAAAGCAGGGATCGTCCCTCGGGGCCAGGTTCCTGGCAAGATGCGACAAATTCCGTCATGAATGTTTGCAGTGAAGACCGGCATTTCTTCAACTGAATCTTCTCTTCTTCCATGCGACTAATATCGAGAATATTTTCCATCAATTCGCTCATGCGCTCGATTTCCCTGAACAAAACATGCTTGTACCGCCAAAACAGCGTAATAAATTCCTCGGGATTCTTTGTGTCCAGTTTCAAGTCGAGCAAATCGATACTGGATCTGAGCGTAGCCAGCGGCGTACGGAACTGGTGAGAGGCCAGACTGATGAACTGTGTTTTCAGTCGATTGAGTATGCGTTCCTTTTCTATGCTCCTTTGCAGCAGGATTTCCGCTTTTTTTATCAGCGTAATATCATTCATTACCGCGATATAACCAGTCGTCACATTGACGTCAGAGTATATGGCGGTAATTTCGATAAATAGCCAGATTCTGGTGTGATCTTTCGTCGAGACCTTCATCTCCCCAGAAAACTTCCCACAGCTGTCCAGCGTCTGCATCAAGTTAGAAACGAAGCTGCTGCTGTTCTTGCCGAAAGGCTTGAGCAGCTCGGCCGGATTGTAGCCGACGACATTATCGGAATGAAGCCCAAACCTTTTTTCAAAGCTGTCATTTATCCATGTGACTTGCTTTTCGCTGTTCATGATCAAGACAATACTATTGGTTTTCTCGGCCACGATCGCCAGGCGCTTGAATTGCTGATGCCTGCGTTTTTTATCGCTGACGTCACGACAAAAACAGGCCAAGCCACCGCCCGGCAGCATGGTCAGGGAGACTTCCTGAGATACCGGCATGCCATCCCGACTCTTTCCATCTATCTCGCCGCGCCAGAATCCCTGCTGCATCAGCAACGGGAATATTTTGTCCTGGATTGTCGCAATCTCGGGTTCCGCATAAATCATTTTCCAACTCGCGCCGATCATCTCCTCGCTGGATTCATAGCCGAACATGACGACATGCAATTTGTTGACATACTCATAACGGCCTTCCGCGTCCAGCAGCGCAATGCCTTCCATCGCGTTATCGATCGTGTGATGCAACTTTAGGTTGAGGCTGTTCGCCGCTTCAATGTCCGAAGACAACGGCGTGATCTTTGTTGACGTACTCATAATGGCCTTCCGCGTCCTGTAGCGCAAAGCCTTCCATCGCGCTCCCGATCGTGCGTTGCGACTTTATGTTGAGGCTGTTCGCCATCTCGAGGTCTGAACATGACGGCATGCACGTTGTTGACAAGATCATAATGGCCTTCCTCAGCCAGCAGCGCAATGCCTTCCATCGCGTTCTCGATCGTGCGCTGCAACTTTATGTTGAGGCTGTTCGCCGTCTCGACTGCCGAAATATCGATACTGCACCCCGCCAGGAATCCTGTTGGTGCCTGCTCATCACAGAGTGGATAAATAATTCTAGTAAAGACACGTTTGCAAACATACAATGCACGCATTATCTCCTTCTCCCCTTCCCGGTATAGATCAGTGCCGTCAAGCAATCTCGAACAATCGAATGCCTCATTTACTTCATAAAAGTCATTGAGATATTCTGCCCAGAATACCAGCTTTTTCTTCATGGAGTAATACCAGTCCCCGTTGCCCGCCGTTTTTCCAAATAATCGGCACCTCGCCTGGCAGGTTGCCAACGAATTGAAATCATCAAAACTGAAATAAGAATCTGGATCGAATGGCAGGCAGGAATTAACAGCGACCTTATGGCTTAGGCGCTGCAAATCAATGATGAACGATAGTTAACCGCTAGAATTCTGGAGAATTTATTTTTGGCTGGAATTTTTCGGCTGAATCGGCACAGAAAATTTCTTCCGGGCACGAACACGGAAAACTCTTCCCCCAGGAGGGGTTTCCATGGTTTTGAGAAAAGCAGTGGCTTATTAACACATGGCGTTGCTTTTTAAAAAAATTTGCTGTGCATGAATGATAGGTGGCTTGCTGGGCAATGCATTAACTGTTTCCGAGTGCGCTTTGACCAAGGTTGCATATAGTTTCCGTTGATTAATTTCTGCTTTATCCAGAATGGCTAAGGTCTGTATGATCGAATCAGTCGGGTCGTCATTTTTCAGGGTGATATAAAGAACCTCCAATTGAAACGATCTACTATTTTTGAGCTCTTCCATTCGCTTAAGTGCAATGGCTATTGAATAACAATCTTCATCAGCAATGGTTACATTCATGCTTGCGCTCCTTACTTCCGGGTTGTAGATTTCCGCTATTCAATATCTGGCGGTGTCCATAGCGTAGTCATGCAGCGTTTCAAAA
>CAIRGS010000134.1 GCA_903878125.1 uncultured Nitrosomonadales bacterium
CAGGTTGGATCAGGCCGCTAGCAGGCAGATCGGCTGCATTTATCAGCACACGGGGAGCAAAACTGGCGAAGCCGACAGACTGATCCACGTCGCGAACCACGCGCGCAGCCACACGCAGATGCAGCGCGCCGATGGCAATTTCATTGCCCAGCTGCAATCCCATGCGTTGCAGCAAACGCTTGTCCGCCCACACCGTGCCGGGCACGGGGATGCCTTGCGCGACATGTGGCGTGCCATCGTCAATGTGAATTTTGCCGCGCAGCGGATAGCCTTCTTCTGCCGCTTGAATTTCCGCCAGCACGTTTTTTTGATCGTAAACGACCATGCTGGGAAAAGTCGCAACCTCGACCACGCGCAAACCACGTTGCAGTGCGGCTGCCCGGTATGCTGGCGGGAGTGGATGGGTGGCCACAAGGCGCAGATCGGCACCCAAAAGGCTGGTAGCTTCCTGCTGCAGCACCAGGCCAACCCGGTTGGCAAACAGTCCCACGGTAGCAATACTGCCCACCGCCAACACCAAAGCGATAAGCAGCACGCGCCATTCACCAGTGCGCCAGTCCCGCCGCAGCATGAGCCATGACAGATGCAATGTATTCACGGCACAATCCGCCCTGCCGCCAAGTGCAACTGCCGTCCACACTGTTGCGCCAGCGCTTCATCATGAGTAACTAATATAAGCGTGGTGCCCTGCGCGCCGTTTAACTCCAGCATCAGATCAATGATCTGGCCGCCAGTGGCGGCATCGAGATTGCCCGTGGGTTCGTCTGCGAACAGGATTTTAGGCTGCACGACAAACGCACGCGCCATCGCCACGCGCTGTTGCTCGCCGCCGGACAAATGTTTGGGTAAGTGACTCAGGCGCGCGGCTAACCCCACGCGCTGCAAGGCAGCTGTTGCACGCTCGCGCGCATCGGATGCGCCGTGCAATTCCAGCGGCAACATCACGTTTTCCAACGCGGTCAAGGCTGGCAGCAACTGAAATGATTGGAAAACAAAACCTGCCAGACGACCACGTAAACGCGCGCGTTCATCCTCATCAAAAGAAAAAATATCAACCCCGTCGAGGTACACTGTACCGCTACTGGGCACATCCAGTCCGGCTAACAGCCCCAGCAGAGTGGACTTTCCGGAACCGGACGCACCCAGAATAGCAAGGCTGTCACCCGGCTCGACGGAAAAACTGACCTCGTGCAAGATAACAAGAGGCTGGCCACCACTTTCTACTTGCTTACCCAGATTCATTGCCCGCAAAATAGACGCCATGAAATTCCCTACCTTCTTTCAATCAGTTTTATTATGTGCGTGTTGCCTGCTGTCTGAGGTGAGTGGCGCACAGCAACAAACCATACTGGTGTTTGGCGATAGCCTATCGGCGGCGTATGGCATTCCTCGGGCATCGGGCTGGGTCAATCTGTTGCAGCAAGAATTACAACGCAGCCATCCACAATATAAAGTTGTTAACGCCAGCATCAGTGGTGAAACAGCCATTGGCGGACGGCAACGTATTGCCCAAGCCTTGCGTCAGCATTCGCCCAGCATTGTCATTGTGGAACTGGGTGCCAATGACGGCCTGCGCGGCACGCCTATCGCCGATATCGAGAGCAATCTCAGCGCTGTTATCCAACAATCAAGCCAAGACAACAGA
>CAIRGS010000135.1 GCA_903878125.1 uncultured Nitrosomonadales bacterium
AAGTATGAATGCGGAAAAAAATCCGCCAATTTATGTGTATGACTGCTCCGGCCCCTACACCGACCCGGCCGCCAATATAGACATCCGTTCCGGTCTGCCAACACCACGCATGCCGTGGATTATCGAGCGTAACGACACCGATGAACTATCCGGCCCGTCGTCGCAATATGGCATCGCACGTCTGAATGATCCCGAGCTGGCCGAATTACGTTTCAACCTGCGCCGCACACCGCGACGCGCGAAAGTGGGCGCGAACGTGTCACAAATGCACTACGCACGCCTAGGCATCATCACGCCAGAGATGGAATTTGTCGCGATCCGCGAAAATATGCGTCGCAAAGAGTATCTCGAAGAATTAAAAGCATCTGGCCCGATGGGCAATAAATTGGCCAATTTAATGGGCCGCCAGCATCCCGGTCAGTCTTTCGGCGCCAGCATTCCAGCCGAGATTAAGCCCGAGTTCGTACGCGATGAAATTGCCCGTGGTCGCGCCATCATCCCCGCCAATATTAATCATCCCGAAGTCGAGCCGATGATTATCGGCCGCAATTTCCTGGTAAAAATAAATGCCAATATAGGCAACTCGGCCGTCACTTCCAGCATCGGCGAAGAAGTTGAAAAGCTGACTTGGGCGATTCGCTGGGGTGCCGACAACGTAATGGATCTCTCCACCGGCAAGCACATCCACGAAACGCGTGAATGGATCATTCGCAATTCACCGGTGCCGATTGGCACAGTGCCAATTTACCAGGCACTGGAGAAAGTCAATGGCAAAGCCGAAGACCTGACTTGGGAAATCTACCGCGACACACTAATTGAGCAAGCCGAGCAAGGCGTCGATTACTTTACGATTCATGCCGGAGTATTGCTGCGTTACGTACCGCTAACGGCCAACCGCATGACTGGCATCGTATCGCGCGGCGGTTCAATCATGGCCAAATGGTGTTTGGCCCATCACAAAGAATCGTTCCTGTACGAGCATTTCGAAGATATCTGCGAGATCATGAAAGCTTATGACGTCAGCTTTAGTCTCGGCGATGGCCTGCGTCCCGGCTCGATCTTTGATGCCAATGACGAAGCACAACTGGGCGAATTGAAAACACTAGGTGAGCTCACCCAAATTGCATGGAAACATGATGTACAAGTAATGATCGAAGGCCCCGGTCACGTGCCCATGCACCTGATCAAAGAGAACATGGATCTGCAACTGGAACAATGCCATGAAGCGCCGTTCTATACACTGGGGCCGCTCACTACAGACATTGCACCGGGCTACGACCACATCACCTCCGGTATTGGAGCGGCAATGATAGGCTGGTACGGCACTGCAATGCTGTGCTACGTGACACCCAAGGAACATCTCGGCTTGCCGAATAAAGCTGATGTCAAAGAAGGCGTCATCACCTACAAGCTCGCGGCACATGCCGCCGACCTCGCCAAAGGCCATCCCGGTGCACAGATTCGCGACAACGCGCTATCCAAGGCACGCTTTGAATTCCGCTGGGAAGATCAATTCAATCTTGGCCTCGACCCCGACAAGGCGCGCGAATTCCATGACGAAACGCTACCCAAGGATTCCGCCAAGGTCGCGCATTTCTGCTCCATGTGCGGGCCTCATTTTTGTTCGATGAAAATCTCGCAGGAAGTGCGGGACTACGCCGCTACTCAAGGCGTAGATGAACAAACTGCTCTTCAAAAAGGAATGGAACAAAAAGCGGTGGAATTCGTGAAGCAGGGGACGAATATTTATAGCAAGGCATAATTATGTGTCGCGTTCGAAATCATCGCCAGTTTGTTCACCTTACAGATGCCTTTACTGGCATTTTTCAGGGTGCCTACGTTACGTTAGGAAGCCATCGCTAACTGTTGTGCAAATTTGAGACTTTAAATGTCCGTTGAAACTGAAATTGATCCTTGCGAAGTATGTAACGAACCTGAGGCTTCGACTCTATTTTCGGGTTTCGATGGTGTTCACCAGAAGTGTCCAAGGTGTGGCGAGTTCAAATTGACGGGCACTGCTAGTTCAATCATGCGCCAAGGGCTGGGGAAGGAAAAAAGAGCGTTGCTTTCTGGGTGGGTAAAAAACCAAAATCGAATGGGTTCTATCCCAATGATTACATCTGAAAATCTTAAGGAAGTGTTAGAGAGCCCTCCTCCATCTATTGCTGAAAGAGCCAACTTCTTATTACTAGAGGCTGAATCTAAATTAAAGGGCCTAGGTGAGATGTTTAATATCACTGAGCCGAGATTCCTTTCCGCAACATATTCATCAACAAAGCAAGACGTGAACTTTTTGCTCAAAATGTTAAGCGCCCAAGGATATGTCGAAGCTAAAACATTAGCTGGCGGATGTGAAATATTACCTGCAGGCTATATGTATCTCGAAAAGATTAAAACTATGACTTCTGCATCTACAAATGGATTTGTAGCAATGTCATTCCAAGAGGACTTGTCTGAAATTTATTCCAGTGGGTTTCAGGTCGGTGTAATTGGCGCAGGATATGACCCCATAAGAATGGACAAACTTGAACACATAAATAGAATTGACGATGAAATAATAAAGCAAATAAATGGCTCAAAGTTTCTTGTAGCTGACTTTACAGGTCATAGAAGCGGCGTCTATTTTGAGGCAGGTTATGCCATGGGTAGGGGCTTGCCCATTTTTTGGACTTGCCGAAAAAATGATATGAACGAATTACATTTCGATATACGGCAATTTAATTGCATTGATTGGGAATCATCTGAAGACTTGTCGACTCGTTTAAAAACTCGAATTGAGGCTGTATTAGGCAAAGGACCGAGATGAAGTATGCCTAACAAACCGCTCCAAATGGACCAAAACATTCTGTCATGCCTTTTGCCTTCGCGAAAGCCACGCTGAAATTGGGTAGCGTAGAAGGCAGGTGAAAGCCTGTTTTCTACTCTACCCATTGATTTTTGTTACCCTGCTAATAGTCGCTCTACGTACCCCTATTTCATATTGATTTCATAATCCCCCAACTAGTCGATCGTTCCGTTAAAACAATTACAAATAATCCGTTCGGACTGAGCTTGTCGAAGCCCGGTATTGGCGCGAGACTAGCGGTATAACAGCTCACCGCGAACGATAATGGTTTTACTGGAACGCACCACCAGTAAGCACATGAGACAGCTAATCTACTTCTTTTCTGTTACGCATACTTGTCTTATGTCTATTCATCGCGCATGATCCAGCGTGGCACCAACTCGAATAACAACATCAAAAGGGGCACCATTGAGAAACCATCGATTGTCTTACTATTTCATTCCAGCAAGTCCGCTAAAACAGGACCTTTTGTCCTGGTATGAATGTCTCAAAAAATATGAGAAGGTCAAAAGCATGAAGATTAAATTTCTCCAAACTGGCATGCGGATTTTTGGTTTATTAATTGCAATTGCATTTGTCGGAAATAGTTCGGCAGCCAATTGGGTGGATATGGAGTTAATGGGGGTCGATAAGATACTGAACCAGGCTGGAATTGAAAATCCTCTGATAGAAAGAATGAAGGCAGCCTCTCCTGCTCCTCAACTTGAAAAAACTTTGTCGAATGATGATAAAAATATTGACAATAGCGTTTTCAATAATGTGCAGGTTTCCGGTCTTATTGTGAGCTTCCGTTCCATGGAGGCAAAACTTCTTTCACGTAATAATTTACCGCCACCTCAAGAGTTAATTGATGAAATTATTCGGCTGTCGGGTATCCCTTTGGAGTTTAACCGTGCCATGTCGTTGGACCGTTTTGTTTTTCGTTTCCCCAAGACACTGAGCTGGACAGAAGCAGAAATCATTGTGAACCGCGTCAGGCAATCCCTTAACGTTGAGAGCGTGGAACCTAACACTCGCGTAAATCATTCCATGACCCCTAATGATACATATGCTTCTGACCAATGGAATCTTCAAAGTAGTACGGCTTTTCCAGGGTCTGCTCATCTGGGACCAGCATGGGATGTAACAGTAGGATCGGCGAATACTGTAGTAGCTGTGGTCGACACCGGGGTGAGACCCCACCCTGAGTTTGCCTCCAGACTTCTTCCCGGGTACGACTTCATTTCAGACCCCTTCACGGCCGGAGATGGAGACGGTCGGGATAACAACGCATATGACCAAGGAGATTGGACTCAAGCTGGAGATTGTGGAGCCGGAACGCCTGCAACACCTAGTTCGTGGCACGGTACGCACGTTACCGGGATTATTGCCGCCACCGGAAACAATTCCTCCAGTGTCGCCGGGATTAATTGGTTGACCCGTATTCTTCCCGTCCGTGTTATTGGAAAGTGTGGTGGAGATCGTGCTGATATTATCGATGGCATGCAGTGGGCAGCGGGAATTGCGATTCCAGGCGTGCCGACCAACCCCTACCCGGCGCAGATAATCAACATGAGCCTTAGGGGATACAGTCCGGGCGGATGTAGCCGTACCTCTTATCCAGACGCAATCAATAAAATCAAGGCCACGGGAGCGTTGATTATTGTGGCAGCCGGCAATGATGACAGCGAAGCAGCCAATTTTGTGCCGGCGTCGTGCGATGGGGTCATGACAGTTGGCGCGGTCGGGCCTTTTGGGCAGCGAGCGAGCTATAGCAACTATAGTTCAAAATATAAAGTGGCCATATCTGCGCCGGGGGGCGATCCGGATATATATGGTGAAGGGGCAGGGATTCTATCAACAGTAAATTCTAGCAAAACAGATCCTGGTTCAGGGATATTTTCAGTAGGTTACGGTAGTGGAACCAGTCAGGCAGCACCCCATGTATCTGGTGTGGCCTCTCTTGCCTTGGCGTTGGATCCCCAAATAGCCCCAGAACTGCTAAGGTATAGCATGCTCGTTGGCAGTCGCGCGTTCCCATCTAACTCTCCATGCACAACCTACCCCCTTTGCGGGTGGGGTGTGCTGGATGCCTATGCAACGTTACAAGTAGTGAATGCGTTGAAGCCTTTTTCTCTCGTTTATGAATACTACAATATTGACCTTAATCATTTTTTTCGTACCGGATCAAGGTCTGAAGCGATTTTTGTGCTGTCAGGTGGGGCAGGGGCAGGCTGGCGCGATACCGATGGATCTTTTTTCGCTTGGAGAGATGCCTCGCAAGGTGCGGTGCCGGTGTGCCGGTTTTATGGAACACCGGGAAAGGGGCCGAACTCACATTTTTATACCGCAGACACTGGAGAATGTAGTCAGGTAAAAAAAGACCCCGGCTGGACATATGAGGGAATCGCGTTTTACGTGAAATTGCCAGTAAATGATACCTGCCCGGGAGGCACCAAACCTATCTATCGACTCTACAATAATCGATGGAAGTATAACGACTCCAACCATCGGTTTACCACTGACACGACTGAGGTCGATGCGATGGCACTTAAGGGCTGGGTGAAAGAGGGCTTGGTTATGTGTGGTGCAGGTTGATTTTGAGAAACTTGCTGCTCAGATGCCAAAAATTACAGCAATGCTAGAACAAAACGATAGCAACTTAATTAAAGTCCCCCCCTTGCTATTTATTTCGTTGGTTGATATGAAAGAGGATAATCAAGGGCATGCAAACCACTTGGCAATATCAAAGAAAGAGCGGCAACAGCTCTTAAATGAGGTGAAGACTACGTTTTTCGGTGCATTCGATGATGGCAAGTAAGCCAACTTATGACATGAAGATGGAATTTGAAAATCGTTTAGTTGCGATTGTCGATGTTCTTGGATGGTCAATGGCGACGAAAACGGAGTCGGCAAGCATCCTCTTTAATGCACTTGAACCATTGATGGACAGATGCGCGATTCACAACGAAGAATATCGGCAGAAATTAGTGAATGATTTCGGAGATAGAGTGAATCCGTTGATGTTGAATGTCCAGTTTGGGTTTATTTCTGATTGTTTCATACTGAGCATGCCCGTCAATATGGGAAGTCGTATTTATAGCTCGGTTTCAGACATAATGCGCAAATTCCTGAATAGTGGATTTCTGGTGCGCGGTGGTGTGACAGCAGGTTCTTTGTTCCATCGAGATCAAATCGTGTTCGGTCCGGCATTGGTAGAAGCACACAAAATTGAGGCTAATGATGCAAAATTTGCACGCGTATTGATTGATATTTCTGCAATTAATGAAACTGGTATAGGCCAAGATGACGCTGTAATGAAGGATCATCTTGGAAATTATATTGTTGATCCATTTCCAAG
Source organism: uncultured Nitrosomonadales bacterium (assembly GCA_903878125.1). GTDB lineage: Bacteria > Pseudomonadota > Gammaproteobacteria > Burkholderiales > Gallionellaceae > Nitrotoga. Next base: position 6,186 of record CAIRGS010000135.1, read on the forward strand.
TATTGCAACCTCGCCCGATATGAAAAAAATGTTAGATGGATTTTTTAGACTGGATCATCTAATTGAGATTACGGGGGAAAATATAAAGAAATTTGGCATACAACCTCGTATAAGAGATAAATGGCGATTTCAGGCAAAAGTTTGTGCTTTATCACTTGGCAAATATGGTGATGTGACTAATGATTGGGTTGAGAAATTTAATGACCTGTCAGTTGAGTAAATTTTTATTAAATGGATATTTTGGGGTGCAAAATGAATGATCGTATTACGATTAATCCAGCAATCTGTCATGGCAAGCCTTGTATACGCGGGTTACGCTACCCTGTCGAAAATGTTCTTGAGTGGCTGGCAAGCGGTATGACTACTGATGAAATTCTGGCTGACTATGAGGATTTGGAACGAGCAGATATTCTCGCTGCGCTATCTTATGCTGCACGTTTGACGCATATTAAAAGAGTGGAGTTGTTGACTGCATGAAGTTCCTCATTGATGCGCAGTTGCCGAGACGTTTCACGGTTTGGTTAACAGAGGCGGGGCATGATGCTTTGCACACGCTCGATTTGCCACTGAAAAACCGAACTACAGATAGTGAGGTGGTCGAGCGTGCAATGCAGGATGGGCGCATTGTCGTTAGTAAAGATGACGATTTTGTTCAGACATTCTTGCTCACTGGTGAACCGACATTATTGCTGATTTCTACCGGAAATATTGGCAATGTCGAACTGGAAAGATTAGTGCGTGCCAATTTGGCGAGTATTGAGGCTGCTTTTGTACGGCATCGTTTTGTTGAAATCACCCGTAATTCATTGGTGACACATGAATAGATATTTGCCAGAATCAGAAGGTAAATGTAATGAAATTGTCGTTTCCCAGTGCCCAGATTTATCGCCTAAGGTGCACCAGCCGAACCACCTTGATGCGGGTGCAGTGGACGAGCAAGGTGGCGAGCACATCAGGGCTGGGATTGCGCAGGTTCTCGGCCAGATGCCTGGCTTCTTCCACCGATTGATGCTTGCCAACATTGCACAGCATCTCCAACAGCGCGCGTTCGGGAACGGATACGCATGGACTGATCGCCCCATAGTTCGACTTGATCACGAACAGACAAGTTGTGCCGGACGCCCCGCCAGGCAAGCGCCGTTTTGCCCCCGACATGCAAGCTTGGGGTGCGCCTTGCCAGATACAACAAGCATCCGTCCCGGCTCGGCTGATCGCCGACGAGCAAATACACCCCACGCGACAGATGCTCTAGCCATCCGCTCTTGGCGAGATAGAAGGCCAATTACGGGGGAACCTCGTGCTTAACCAAGGTAGAGGCTCCCACGGGTTCACCGCGTGGCAGTGCATCAAGCAGCCGCCGTATTGAATTATTTGATTTAGTTAAAGCCATGCGCTAGCTATGGCAAAAATTCCAAACAAATTCAAGTCCGTTGCTTGAAAAAAGGAGCTCTTTGCTAAGAGGTTTGCCCTATCCCGCTCATTTGATAAACGAGCGTTGAATTTCGCACGCAAACTGCCCGTTTATATCAAAAAAATCAACGCCCGTTGATCTTTCTTCCGCTACTATCGCGGCTTCCCAAGCCCGCACCGCTCAATACCATCAGCCTTAGAAACGGCGTTGATGGTATCGGACGGAATGCCAATTGGAAATCATTTTGATACCATCAAAAATACCATTACCAAGGGTATGCTAGCCAACGAACAGCGTATTTATCGGAGCTACAGCGTATTTTTAGCTCATTGATAATTTGGAACAAAACATCAATGAGCCAATAGTTTGTCGTTTAATAACAATAAATTACAAAGACAACCTACTCCCACTCAATAGTAGCGGGCGGCTTCCCGGAAATGTCGTAAACCACGCGGTTAATGCCGCGCACTTCGTTGATGATGCGGTTAGAAATTTTGGCCAGCAAGGCGTGTGGCAATTCTGCCCAGTGCGCGGTCATGAAGTCCTGCGTTTGCACCGCACGTAGCGCCACCACCCACTCATAAGTTCGGCCATCGCCCATCACGCCCACCGATTTTACCGGCAGAAATACAACAAATGCCTGTGCGGTTTTCTCATACCAGCCGGACGTATGTAGCTCTTCAATGAAGATTGCATCAGCACGGCGCAACAAGTCGGCGTACTCTCGCTTGACTTCGCCGAGGATGCGCACACCCAGCCCCGGCCCCGGGAATGGGTGGCGGTAAACCATGTCGCGTGGCAAGCCGAGCGCCACGCCGAGTTCGCGCACTTCGTCCTTAAACAGTTCGCGCAACGGTTCCAGCAGCTTAAGATGCAAGGTATCGGGCAAGCCGCCAACGTTGTGATGTGATTTGATGGCGTGTGCCTTTTTTGTTTTGGCGCCAGCAGATTCGATCACGTCCGGATAAATGGTGCCTTGCGCTAGCCATTTAGCCTTTGGCAATTTGGCAGCTTCGCGCTGGAATACTTCGACAAATTCGCGCCCGATAATTTTGCGTTTTTGCTCTGGATCAGACACACCTGCCAAATGTTTCATGAATTCCGCGCCAGCATCAACATGGATAACTTTCACGCCCAGGTTTTTGGCAAAAGTTTCCATAACCTGCTTGGCTTCATTCAAGCGCAACAGGCCATTGTCCACAAATACGCAGGTGACTTGCTTACCGATAGCCCGATGCAACAATGCTGCGGCCACGGAAGAATCCACTCCGCCGGAAAGGCCGAGGATGACTTCTTCCTGACCGACTTGGGCGCGGATTTTTTCTACTGCCTCACCGATGTAGTCGGGCATGTTCCAATCCTGCCCGCAGCCGCAGATGTCATGCACGAAGCGGCTGATTATTGCCTTGCCTTGCGGCGTGTGGGTCACTTCCGGATGAAATTGTACCGAGTAGAAACGGCGTGCCTCGTCGGCCATACCGGCAATCTGCGTGATTGCATTGGAAGCAATCACTGTGAAGCCCGGCGGCATCAGGGTGACCTTGTCGCCGTGACTCATCCATACATCCAGCAAGCCGTGGCCAGCCTCGTTGTTACGATCCTGAATGTCGCGAAATAATTTTGAATGGCCGCGTGCACGGATTTCCGCATAGCCGAATTCGCGCACCAGGCCAACTTCCACTTCCCCACCCAATTGCGCGGCCATGGTTTGCATACCGTAGCAAATACCCAGCACCGGCACGCCCAGTTCAAATACCACTTGCGGCGCACGCGGGGCATCGCCTTCCGTCACTGAACTGGGGCCACCCGAAAGAATGATGCCAGCCGGCTTGAAGTCACGAATGAATTCATCACCTACGTCGAAGGGATGGAGTTCACAATAAACATGAGCTTCGCGCACGCAGCGCGCTATAAGTTGGGTGTATTGCGAACCAAAGTCGAGGATCAGAATTTTTTGGTGGGGCATAGAGTTATCAGATGTAAGTTATTAAATGTAGGTAATATTTAAGGCTACGCTGAACAAGTCCGTTCGCGTTGAGCTTGTCGAAACGAACACCTTGCAAATCAATAACTCGCAAATGGCTTCGACAGGCTCAGCCCGAACGGAGGGACTTGTTCAGCATTGCCTGAATAGTGTTGTGCCGCGATTGTTGCTAGCCCATCAGCCGCATGATTGGCCTTCACCGTAATTTCAGCTTACGATATTCAGCCATTTGACCTCAGATAATGACTAATAACCAACAACAGCTAATCAATATGGTAATTCGGTGCTTCCTTGGTGATCTGCACGTCGTGGACATGCGATTCACGGATGCCGGCAGATGTTATTTGCACAAACTCTGCCTTGGTGTGCATTGTGGCGACATCCGGGCAGCCCAGATAGCCCATGCTGGCACGCAAGCCGCCCATTAGTTGGTGGATAACCGCCAGCACGCTACCTTTGTAAGGTACGCGTCCTTCCACTCCCTCAGGCACCAATTTGTCTTGATTGGCTTCGTTGTCCTGAAAATATCGATCGCTGGAACCCTGCTGCATCGCGCCTATACTTCCCATACCGCGATAGGATTTATAGGAGCGGCCCTGGAACAGCTCAACCTCGCCGGGCGCTTCTTCTGTACCTGCAAACAGACCACCCAACATCACGACGTGCGCACCTGCCGCAATCGCTTTTGCAATGTCGCCGGAATAGCGCACTCCACCGTCTGCAATGAGTGCTATACCGGAACCTTGCAATGCTTCCGCCACATTCTGGATAGCCGATATTTGTGGCACGCCTATACCCGCGACGATACGCGTTGTGCAAATCGAGCCGGGGCCAATACCGACTTTAACGCCGTCTGCGCCATGATCCATCAGCGCCTTGGCGGCGGCGGCAGTAGCAATATTCCCGCCAATCACATCCACGTTCGGAAAATTCTTCTTCACCCACTTGACACGGTCCAGCACACCCTGCGCATGGCCGTGGGCGGTATCGACTATGAGTACATCCACTCCGGCTTCTACCAATAGGGTAGCGCGTTCGTCCGTGCCTTCGCCCACGCCAATCGCGGCACCAACGCGCAAACGGCCCAGTTCATCTTTACATGCCAGCGGATGTTCGCTGGACTTGAGAATATCCTTTACGGTAAATAGACCACACAACTCAAACGCATCATTCACTACCAGCACGCGTTCAATACGATGCTGATGCATCAACCCGCGCGCCTCTTCACGGCTTGCGTTTTCTTTGACCGTAATCAGCCGTTCTCGCGGAGTCATGATATTTTGGATGGGTTGATCAAGATTGCTCTCGAAACGCAAGTCGCGGTTAGTCACAATACCGACTACCTGCTTACCCTGCACCACCGGCAATCCTGAAATATTGTGCTGGCGAATGAGGTTCAGCACATCGCGCACTGTCATTCCGGGTGTGACGGTGATGGGATCCTTCACCATGCCGCTTTCAAAGCGCTTCACCTTGGACACCTCAGCAGCCTGCATCCTGGCGGTCATGTTTTTGTGAACGATGCCGATGCCGCCTTCCTGCGCCAAGGCTATTGCCAGACGCGCCTCGGTGACGGTATCCATGGCAGCGGATAACAACGGAATATTCAAGGTGATGTTGCGGGTAAGCTGAGTACGCAAACTGACATCACGCGGCAATACATTGGAGTGCGCCGGAATCAGCAAGACATCGTCAAAAGTTAGCCCTTTTTGAGTGATACGCATAATAGATCAACCTCAACAAAAAATTTACCGATGGATTCGTATTTTATAGGTTTTTACCCGTACCAACCTCAATTTGTGCAAATAACTAAATGCCGACATCTCGGAATCTTGTATATGAACGTCCCGCTTGGCATTGATCATCTACAGGGCTGCTGAACGATACTGAAAGCTCCCCACGGGGCACCCAGCAGGATAAGAGCCCCAAACTGAGGTGCAGAACGACCGATGGAAGGCGCATCGCAAGGACACCAACAAAAGTTGAAAGGAGATTAAGGACGGTGTGCTTTAGGGATCGCTAATTCACTAATTTTATGAATAACGAATTGTCTCGCTTAGATACAACCCCGGCTTATACCTTTTGGATACAAGCCGTGGCATTGAACATTTTCATGAAAAATTGATTTAATTAAATTGATGCGAGATGCACTGACTGTATTCCATAGCCGATATGGCCTGGTATTTCATGATCCCGATGTTGAGGTGATACACGCCTCATTAACTGGAACGCACTAACCTTACGTGACTAGGAATGGCGCTGTATTCGCTATAGACCTTGCCAACATAGAAACTGACAAACCAGGATAGGGCGCCATCTGGTGAAGCTGTAAAAAAAGCTGACCCTGGCGTTCCTGGAAAGACGTCTGTGTCAATCGACGGATCTCTACGGCTCATATCCACGATGCTCGACAGCTCTTCTACTTTAGGCAAGCGCCAGGCTTGACGCGTGGCCTTCGCTTCATTTTTAGCCAATGTCAACGCCTCTTCCAAATTATATACACCAGGAATCCCGGTACAGCCATCGATACTTGCTGTCATGCCTTCAGCGCAACGTCGCCAGATCAAGCCAGTTTTATTGTCGGTAACTTCAGTGCCATCCTCAGAAATGATAAATCGTGCTGCCGGTTGCTCATCTGGATTGTCTGCCTGCGGCTGGGAGTTATCAATTTCGTTCTGCATATTTGATCTTCTTTCTATCAGTTAATTATTATCAGTTAATTATCAATTACTGCAACGATTTAACTACACTGTGCTCTGTAGATAACACGAATTTGTAAAATAATTACAATATCTTGTCAATGTTGGATTCTACCCCAGAGTAGCTTCGTTTCGCACTTTCCTCCAGCGCTACGTATTCCATCATGAACCGGAACGCACCAAGCGCACCTGAAGCTTACCGCCGCAGACGTAAGTGTTCATGAAGCCACCATAAAACATGACGTACCAAGCCTTTAACGGATTGTTCTCCACCGGAGAAGCCGACCAGAAAGGCGTTGGAGGCGTCCCCGGAAAGGCGTGCTTATCAATCGCCGGATTTCCAAAGCTGGCATCTACAATGCTCGAAAGTTCTTTTACATTGGGCAGACGCCATGCCTTGCCACTAGCCAACGCTACTTCGTTGGCCAAGGCCAGCGACTGCTCCCAGGTATAAGCGGCTGCAACCCCGCTACAGCCATTGCTGCTGGCCGTCATACCTTCCGGACAACGACGCCAGATTAGCCCGGTTTTGCTGTCAGCGACTTCGTTGCCATCCCCCGATATGGAATATCTGGGCTGAATTTGTGTATCTGAGTCGCCAGGCTCAGCTGGTATTTTTGCCAACGGCTGGGGAGTGCCGGTTTTCATGATAATGCTCTCCTTAAGGATTAATTAAATTTAGCTCGTTGTACTTATTCAGCCCAGGAAAAATCATAGAAGGCCAAGATTTTATTCCATTAATTTGACCTGTAAATAAAACATACGCGGATTCAAGTTCGAAGTGCAACAGCCAGTGGTCGCTTGGTGTAGCGTAATTTCACCCCGAAGAATACCTCATGCGGGGTTCTAAATCTGACTCAGTTTCACTTCCATCCTCTGACCGGCATCTTATGGTGCCTGATCACCTTTTGATTTTAATCTATTACTTTCATGCATAATATGCTGGATAAAAATGACAGTATCAATCTTTGACATTATGCATGATGCAGGACGCTACTAAACTTATACACATCACTCACCTGCTACATGCCACCTTTTTGGTGGCAGACCTGAATAGAGCACGCATTTTTTACGAAAGTGTTCTGGGGCTGGTACCTGACGGCAAGCGCCCGGAGATGAATTTTCCAGGCGTGTGGTATAACGTCGGCATACTTCAGCAAATCCATCTCATGCAACTTCCTAATCCAGCAACAAGTCCGCAGCGTCCAGCATATGGAGGACGTGACCGTCATATAGCCCTGTCAGTAAATAATCTGAATGCGTTGATGCAAAAATTCGATTCAGCCACGATAAGCTACACGATAAGCATGTCCGGCCGCCCTGCCTTATTCTGCCGCGACCCAGATGATAATGCGCTGGAATTTATTGAATACAAATCATCCCCTTAAAATATAAGGGTAGCAAACCCACCCTATTTAAAACACTATTTAGACTATTGTAAAATACGCTCTTGGTAACGCCTTGATCACATGAAAACTCCAAAAAGAATTGAGCCGCTCATCCAGGATGGCATAGTTGACAGGGTTGACCGTCAGCTCATGAGCGGCAAAGAAGCCAATGTCTATATTGTGGTCTGTGGAGAACATATCCGCTGCGCGAAAGTTTATAAGGAAGCTAACAAGCGCAGTTTTCGTCAGGCCGTTCACTACACGGAAGGCCGCAAGGTTAAAAATAGCCGTATGGCCCGTGCCATGGAAAAAGGCACCCGCTATGGGCGTAAAGAGCAGGAAGCCGCTTGGCAAAATGCTGAGGTGGACGCTTTGTACAAACTCGCTGCTGCGGGGGTGCGGGTTCCGCATCCCTATGGATTTTACGAGGGCGTGTTGCTGATGGAACTGGTGTCCAACGAGAATGGCGAACCCGCCCCGCGACTCAATGATCTAATACTCACTGATGAGCTCGCCCGACAATATCACCAGGTTTTGATCAAACAAGTCGTGCGTATGCTGTGTGCTGGCATCGTTCACGGCGATCTGTCCGAGTACAACGTCCTCGTCGACAGCAACGGACCGGTCATCATCGACTTGCCGCAGGCAATCGATGCTGCCGCAAACAACCAAGCCTGCAAAATGTTGGAGCGAGATGTCGATAATCTGGCAATCTACTTCGGCCAATTCGCCCCCGAACTACGTTCTACAGACTATGGCAAA
>CAIRGS010000136.1 GCA_903878125.1 uncultured Nitrosomonadales bacterium
TCGAGAAGGTGCGGCAAGCTTACCTGGGGCGCCATAAGCAACATTCAGATCGCATCAAGTTGATTGATGCCGCCCAAACACCAGGGCAAGTTAAAGTGAATTTAGAGAAATTAATCCTATTGCTATGAATTAAATTATAATTAAAAGTTAATCATGGGTGCATGTAAATAGTATATTGAGATAGTGATTTCAATAATTCACTAGAGTATGTCTACATTAAGTGCATTCGAGTGGTTACTTAAATGCGGATAAGCTGATACCAAAATATCTAAATTTCAATACAGTAGGTAATATAGTAAATTTGACCTGAGTAAGATCTGTAAAGCTCAGTGACCTTTGCCATTTCTCAGCTCTCTTGCGATAATCCAATAACAACGGTGTAACGTGCCCACCCATGCAGAAAATTAATCTACCGCATTATTCTCAATATGAGTGAACTACAAATTAGCTTGCTCGGCATCGGCATCGCCATGGTGCTGACGATTTATATTTATAATTGGTGGCAGCAACGCCAATACCGACGCAAGTTCGTTGCGGCGTTCAAGCATAGGCATGAGGATGCACTGTATCGCCCAGCTGTAGAAATGCCCCCTGAAGAATTGCTGGTCGATAAAATGGAGCAGGCCGTGCCTGCTAGTATATTGCCCAATGAATCGCAATACGGGTACCCGGCAGATGTTATGTGTGCTTTGCTGGATCAAGAAACTGATTATATTGCAGTGATTTCGCCTAAAAGCCCGGTGGGTTCAAATGCGCTAACATTGTGGTGGCAGCAACGCTTTGATTTTGGTAAAAATGTCCATGTATGCGGCTTAAGTGCTGCAAGCGGCGAATGGGTGAAAGTGATTGCGGATAGTCCATCGGCCTACACCTCATTTCAACTGGCGTTACAACTCGTGAATCGCTCCGGTGCGGTGAGTGAAGCCAAACTGATAGATTTTCGCGAACTGGCGCAAATGATTGCAGCACAATTGCATGCCGGTGTGGTATTGCCGGATGTGGCGGAAACTGCCGCGCGCGCTCTAGAGTTGGATAAGTTCTGCGCAGCTGTAGATCTGATTATCGGCCTTAATATTTTGCCCAGCGATAAACACATATTGTCTGGCAACGATATCGCGAGCGTGGCTGAGCAGTTCGGGTTCCGTTTGCAAGCTGATGGTATGTTCCACTTAAATGATGCGCACGGACATACTCTGTTTAGCCTGTGCAATGAAGACAACACCCCATTTCAACATCATACTTTAGATCAATTGCAAGTAGACGGCCTGACTTTGTTGCTGGATGTGCCAAGTGTAGAGTTGCCATCACTAGGTTTTGACCAAATGGTGGTTTTGGCACGACAACTGGCTAATGAACTGCATTCAACCATAGTGGATGCGCACCATGTGGCATTAAGCGAAGGCAGCATTACGCTAATCAGTGAACGGATTGCTGCTGTTGAGGCTGAAATGCGAGCCAGCCATATTATTGCTGGCAGTGTCCAGGCGCGCAGGCTTTTTTCCTAGATTTTTCTTGCAGATTAGGTTCAATTGATGAGTGATTCGGTACCACAGCGTATCGCGCATTTGCGTGGAGAAATCAAGCGACACAATTATCAATATCATACGTTGGACGCGCCACTGATTTCCGACGCGGAATTCGATGCAATGTTCCGTGAACTGCAAACTCTCGAAATGCAATATCCTTCACTCGTTATGCCGGACTCGCCTACTCAGCGAGTTGGCGCTGCGCCGCGCCTATCCTTTACCCAAGTAGTACATCGCTCGCCGATGCTTTCGCTTAATAACGCCTTCAGTGAAGAAGAGGTACGGGTATTTGACGTTCGTAACCGTGAGACATTGGGCGTGGCCGAAGTAGAGTATTCAGTAGAACCTAAATTTGATGGCCTGGCCGTCACACTCACCTATCGCGATGGAATATTTGTGCAGGGCGCGACGCGCGGCGATGGCGAGGTTGGTGAAGATGTGACGCAAAACCTGCGCACAGTAAGGAATATTCCATTGCGATTGGATTCAGCGCGATTAGCCAAGCCCATTCCGCTTATAGAAATTCGCGGCGAAGTGCTAATGTTCAAGGTTGATTTTATCGCGCTGAATCGCCAGCAAGCAGACAAGGGTGACAAGCTGTTTGCCAATCCACGCAATGCTGCGGCTGGTTCTTTGCGCCTGCTCAATTCACGGATTACATCCAGTCGTCACCTGAGTTTTTTAGCCTATGGAGCAGGCGCGGTCGAAGGATTCATATTGCCTCACACGCATGCCGAGCAGTTGGAGTGTTTGCAAAAGTTGTCTGTGCCGGTGCCACAGGAACGTCATGTAGTGCATGGACTCGACGGATTACTTGGCTATTATCAAAAAATTGGTGAGCTGCGTAACAAGCTGCCCTACGAAATTGACGGCGTAGTATACAAAGTCAATAACATCTCACAACAAACCAGGCTGGGCTATGTGTCGCGGGCTCCGCGCTTTGCTCTTGCGCACAAGTTTCCGGCAGAAGAAGCATTGACCACCGTTCTTGATATTGAGGTGCAGGTAGGCCGTACTGGCGCATTGACTCCAGTAGCGCGCCTGGCACCAGTATTTGTCGGTGGTGTAACAGTGACCAATGCCACGCTGCACAACGAAGAAGAATTGCGTCGCAAGGATATCCGCATCGGCGATACTGTAAGCGTCCGGCGTGCCGGCGATGTCATTCCAGAAGTGGCACGTATCCTACTTGAGCGGCGTCCTGTAGATGCGCGTGAATTCAATATGCCGCGGACCTGTCCAGTATGTGGCGCACACGTTACCAAACAGCCTGACGAGGCAATATGGCGCTGTAGTGGCGGATTGTTTTGCCCGGCACAACGTAAGCAGGCGCTGCTGCATTTCGCCAGTCGTCGTGCCTTGGATATCGAGGGACTTGGTGAGAAGCTGGTTGACCAACTGGTGGAGCAGAAACTGGTGCATACGGCTGCCGATTTATATAATCTGAATTTGTGGGCACTGGCACAGTTGGAGCGTATGGGTGAGAAGTCCGCCCAAAATTTGCTGGATGCAATAGAACACAGCAAGCAAACCACACTCGCTCGTTTCATCTACGCGCTTGGTATTCGTAATGTGGGCGAGGCGACGGCGAAAGAACTGGCGCGACATTTTGCTACGATGGATAACTTCATGACGGCCGACGAAACACGTCTGCAACTTGTACCGGATATCGGGCCTGTTGTTGCGCAAAGTATTACAACGTTTTTTGCCGAGCCGCATAATGTTGATGTGATCGCCCAATTACGTGCTGCTGGCGTGCAGTGGCTGGAACAGGCCGAAAATGCAGTACAGTTATTGCCGTTAAACGCTAAAGTTTTTGTATTAACGGGTACGCTTGCCAGCATGAGTCGCGACGAGGCAAAATCCAGGCTGGAAAAGCTCGGTGCGCGTGTGACTGGCAGCGTTTCGCAGAAAACCGATTATGTGGTGGCGGGTGCCGAGGCAGGAACCAAGCTCAGCAAAGCACGGGAACTAAATATTACTCTGTTGGATGAACAACAATTTCTGCAACTTCTAAATGAAAATGAAATGTCATCAGCCGCTGGCTAAATCGTAATTTATTTTTAAAAGTCTTTAACCGGAAAGTTGTGGAAAAATAATATGAATAAAATTACTAAAGCTGTATTTCCGGTAGCTGGATTGGGCAGCAGATTCATGCCCGCCACCAAGGCTAGTCCCAAAGAAATGATGCCGGTAGTCGACAAGCCATTAATTCAGTATGCGGTCGAAGAGGCGGTGGCAGCTGGTATTACTGACTTGGTATTCATCACTGGTCGCAACAAACGTGCTATTGAGGATCATTTCGATACGGCTTATGAGATTGAAGCTGAGCTTTTCGCGCGCGGCAAGACCGAGTTGTTACGTGTAGTTCAGGAGGTGACTCCCAAGCATGTGAATTTCATCTACATCCGCCAGTCAGAAATGCTTGGGCTCGGTCATGCGGTCCTGTGCGCGCAACCAGTGATTAACAACGAACCTTTTGCGGTGATTTTGGCCGATGACTTGATCGCCGGTGATGTATCCGTTATCAAACAGATGGCAGATGTATACAAGCGCTATCAATGTTCCGTGCTCGGCGTGGAGGATGTGCCTCCTTCACAGACGGGGAGCTATGGCATAGTCAGTAGTAGCAATCTGGAAAAGAATGTGGAGCAGGTACATGCCATCGTTGAAAAGCCCAACCCGTCAGATGCGCCTTCCACTTTGGCGGTGGTGGGGCGCTACGTGTTGACGCCGCGTATTTTTCATCATCTGGCACAGTTACAGGCGGGCGCGGGCGGCGAAATTCAACTGACCGATGGGATTTCAGCATTGATAAAGGAAGAACAAGTGCTGGCATACCGGTTTAACGGTATTCGTTACGATTGCGGCTCCAAGCTTGGCTATCTCAAGGCAACTGTGGCATTTGGCCTTAAGCATCCTGAACTGGGTGAAGACTTTGCCGCTTATTTGGCATCAATCAAATAATGCTTTCCAATCAGCAGGCGAGCGATATCCTGAACCAAGCCGAGTTGATTATTTCAGCTGAAGAAGTGCAGGCGGCTGTATCGAGCGTTGCGCGGGAAATAAATGCTGCATTGACTGACGACCATCCACTATTGTTATCCGTAATGGGTGGTGCGGTGGTGTTTACCGGGCAGTTGCTACCGTTGCTTACTTTTCCGCTCGATTTTGATTATGTGCATGTATCGCGCTATGGCAGTAACCAACAGGGCGGTGCCTTGCAATGGAAAGCCGAGCCGCGCGAAAATGTAATCGGACGCGTGGTATTGGTGGTCGATGACATTCTTGACGAGGGCGAAACGCTGGCCGCAGTCAAGCAGCGTGTACTGGATTTGGGTGCTGCCAAGTTTTATAGTGCGGTGTTTGCTGATAAACGGATTGGAAAGACTAAGCCGATACGTGCTGATTTTGTCGGGGTAGAATTGCCTGATCGTTTTGTATTCGGCTTCGGCATGGATATACATGGCGCGTGGCGTAATCTACCTGCGATTTACGCAACGAGGGAAAAATAGAACCAAATACAATAAAGTATTACATTTAATTTCAACGGGTACATATTGATTTTATTTACTATGTATTAGTATTTCAATCACATTCTCTGAATTGCTGAATTTTCGGCGTTGCGGGAATAATGATTAGTAGATTTCAAAAAGGTAATAGTAAATGTTAGCGATTATTGGTGGAACGTGGCTGACGCAACTGACCAATCTGGTTATATCGCACCGGCAGGTGATGCGAACGCCATATGGTGAGCCTTCCGGAGCGATTACCTTTGGTCGCTTGCGCCAGCATGAGGTGATGTTTATTGCCCGTCATGGTTATGGCCATAAGATCCCGCCGCATGACGTGAATTATCGCGCCAATCTGTGGGCGTTGAAAGAACAGGGAGCGCAACGCATTATTTCTGTCGCGGCAGTTGGGGGGATCCGTGCTGACCTGTTGCCCGGTGTTATTGTGCTGCCAGATCAGATTATTGATTATACCTATAGGCGCGAGTTCACCTACTTTGATGGGCGCGATTGCTCGGTAACGCATATTGATTTTACCCAGCCTTATAGTCAGGAACTACGCCAACAAATCCTCGATGCAGGAAGATGTGCCGACACTCCTTGTCTGGATGGCGGAGTATATGCAGCTACACAGGGGCCGCGTCTGGATACAGCAGCGGAGATTAATCGCTTGGAGCGTGACGGTGCTGATATGGTGGGAATGACTGGTATGCCTGAAGCCTCCCTAGCCAAAGAGCTCGGCTTAAAGTATGCCGCTATCGCGGTGGTGGTGAATCATGCCGCCGGGCGCGGCAATAGCCGCGATGGTGTGCCTTTTGAAAACATCAGTGCAGTAGCGCAACCTGCCATGGCACGCGTGCGCAACATCCTTGAATGCGTGGTGGATTCTGATGCCGATTAGGGAAGTATTGCGTATGGGCGATGCGCGACTGTTGCGTTGCGCGGAGGAAGTCATTGATTTCAATACGCCCGAACTGCACGCCTTGCTGGTCGACATGCGCGACACCATGCAGGCGCTGGACGGCGCGGGATTGGCGGCCCCTCAGATAGGCGTGAATTTGCGCATAGTGATCTTTGGAGTACAGCTCAATCCACGCTATCCCGATGCCGAAACAGTGCCAGAAACAGTATTGATCAACCCAATTATCACGCCGCTAACAAAATCAGGTAATCCATTAAGTGCAGTAGATTCGCCTGTGGGATTGACATTGAATCCGGATAGAGTGGAAGGATGGGAAGGTTGCTTGAGCGTGCCGGGACTGCGCGGACTGGTACCGCGTTTTCCATCCATCCATTACCAGGGGCGCGATGAATATGGTGTATTAATAGACCGCGCGGTAAACGGTTTTCATGCTCGCGTGGTGCAACATGAGTGCGATCATCTGGACGGGATTCTGTATCCCATGCGTATCAGTGACTTAAGCCAGTTTGGCTTTACCGATGTGCTGTATCCTGATCAACATCTGGTCGACGAGTAGAGGGAGATGAGGATGTGAAATTGAACAGTATGAGATTTGGGCTACGCGAGGATTGGATAAATTAAGCGATTTTAGATAGATCAAGTCATTTTCGCTGGCTGCACCCAGCAGTCGAATTCTTCTTCCGTAACATAGCCCAGAGCTAATGCCGTCTGTTTTAACGTGCCGCCATCCCGCTGCGCTTGCTTGGCGATTTCGGCGGCTCGATCGTAGCCGATATGCGGAGTCAAGGCGGTCACCAGCATTAGCGAGCGTTCCAGTAATTCCGCAATGCGCTCGTGGTTGGCCTGGATGCCGAATACGCAGTGTATCTCGAAGCTTGCCATTCCGTCAGCAAGCAGGCGCACGCTTTGTTGGAAATTGTGAACGATGAGCGGCTTGAAAACATTGAGTACAAAATTTCCCGAAGCGCCTCCGATATTGATTGCAACGTCATTTCCAAATACTTGGCAACACAACATGGTGAGTGCTTCGCACTGTGTGGGATTAACCTTGCCCGGCATGATCGAGCTGCCCGGTTCATTCTCGGGAATACTGATTTCCCCAAGGCCCGAGCGTGGTCCCGAAGCCATCCAGCGGATGTCGTTGGCAATTTTCATGAGAGCGGCAGCGAGTGTTTTGAGCATGCCATGTGATGCAACTAGAGCATCATGTGCGGCCAGAGCCGCAAACTTGTTGGCTGCGCTTTTAAATGGTAAGCCGGTGCGACAAGCCAGTTTCCCAGCAACGCGCTCCCCGAATTCGACGTGTGTGTTAAGTCCGGTACCAACTGCAGTACCTCCAGCCGCAAGTTCGCAAAGCGAGGGAAGAGTAGCTTCAATCATGGATTCTGCATAATCCAACTGAGCCACATAAGCAGAAAATTCCTGTCCAAGAGTTAGCGGAGTAGCATCCTGCAAGTGCGTGCGCCCAATCTTGACGATGCCATTAAAGTTGCGGGATTTTTCCTCCAATGTCGAGCGTAGTTTGCGTAGCACAGGAAGCAGGGATTGAGTGATGCTGAGGCTGGCTGCGACGTGCATTGCAGTGGGAAAAATGTCATTAGACGATTGACCGAGATTCACGTCATCATTGGGATGTACCAACCGGTCTTTGCCCCATTTTCCGCCGAGCAGTTCAGACGCACGGTTAGCGAGCACCTCGTTCAGGTTCATATTGGTCTGAGTACCTGAACCCGTTTGCCAAACAGAAAGTGGAAACTCTTGCGTATGCTGGCCCGCCAGTATTTCGTCCGCTGCCCGCACAATAGCATCCGCCTTGGCCGCGCTTAACAGATTTAAATCGCGATTGACCAGCGCGCAAGCGCGCTTGACCATAGCGAGCGCAAGGATAAGTTCCTCCGGCATGCGCTCGGAAGAAATATGGAAGTGTTCAAGCGACCGTTGCGTTTGCGCGCCCCAAAGCCGGTCTGCCGCTACCTCTATGGGGCCGAATGTGTCGTGCTCTATTCTGGATTGAGTCATGCAATATGCTTTTATTTAGTAACAATATAAGCCTGCTGAATACCAAAGCCGCCGCCTGAAAAGTCTTTTTCGATATCATAAAAGATGCGGTTGATCGGATTGAAGCCCGGGTATGATGCTGGGTCTGTTACTAACTCTCTCAAAAATCTTGATCCCAGGTAATAAATTGATGAGAAATCATTTACCTTAAATGACAAACCCTTTTGCGTGAGAAAGTCCTCTAATACAGCTTTTTTAAAGAATCGATTTGAGTCATGCTCGATCAATGGGGGCATATCCTTAAGTTGTCTCATTGCATTGAGTAATGTAAATGGCTCCAAAAAAGGCTCGGAAAAAATCGCCTTGCCGCCAGGCTTAACAACCCGCAGACATTCATCGATAGCAATTTGCTGCTCTTCCCAAGTAGACATAAGGGTAACCACTCGTGTGGCGTAAGCCACATCAAAAGTATCATCAGGGAATTGTAGGGAATTAATATCACCTACTTCAAATTTTATAATATCGCCTACCCACTGAGCTTTTTTCAGGCTATTGGCCTGCTTAATCATGTTTTCAGCAAA
>CAIRGS010000137.1 GCA_903878125.1 uncultured Nitrosomonadales bacterium
ACTACCGCAATAGCGCCGGACTTGCGCACCGCGAAACGCTCGCCAGCCACCCCTCGGAAATAGCATTCACCACTGGTAGCACCATACAGCACGGTATTGCCAACGATAATATTTTCCTCGGCCACTATGTTGCATTCCTTGGGCGGCAGCACCACGATGCGCCCGCCACACAACCCTTTGCCGACATAGTCATTGCCCTCTCCGGACAACTCGAAGGTGATGCCATGCGCGAGAAAAGCGCCGAAGCTCTGTCCTGCCGTGCCTTGTAATTTCACCGTAATCGTATCGTTTGGCAATCCCGTTTGACCATAGCGCTTTGCCACTTCATGCGACAGCATTGCGCCGACGGTGCGGTTAACATTGCGAATGCGGCCTTCTATTATTACTGGCAACTTGATTTCCAAAGCAGGCATGGCTTCGGCAATGAGCCGATGATCCAACGCCTGAGTCAGCCCATGATCCTGTTCTTCAGAATGGCGGCGTGCCACGCTGACGGGTACGTCAGGCTGATGGAAGATTTTGGAGAAGTCCAAACCCTTGGCTTTCCAATGTGCAATGACATGCTTTGTATTAAGCAAGTCGCTACGACCGATCAGATCATCGAACTTGCGAATACCGATCTGCGCCATGTGTTCGCGTACCTCTTCGGCCACAAAGAAAAAATAATTCACCACGTGCTCAGGCTGACCGGTGAATTTCTTGCGTAGCTCGGGGTCTTGTGTAGCCACGCCCACCGGGCAGGTGTTGAGATGACACTTGCGCATCATGATGCAGCCCTCGACTACCAGTGGCGCTGTGGCAAAACCGAACTCATCCGCGCCGAGTAACGCACCAATTAACACATCACGCCCGGTCTTCAACTGGCCGTCCACCTGCAAAACAATACGCCCACGCAACCGGTTCAACACCAGCGTTTGTTGAGCTTCCGCCAGCCCGAGTTCCCACGGGGTGCCGGCATGCTTAATGGAAGATAATGGCGAGGCACCCGTGCCGCCGTCATGGCCAGATACAGTTATATGATCCGCCTTGGCCTTGGCCACACCAGCCGCCACCGTGCCAACACCCACTTCAGATACCAGCTTGACCGAAATGGAGGCGCGCGGATTAGCGTTCTTCAGATCATGAATGAGCTGCGCCAGGTCTTCGATGGAATAAATATCGTGATGCGGCGGCGGTGAAATCAACCCCACACCAGGTATGGCGAAACGCAGTTTAGCGATGTACTCTGACACCTTGTGGCCGGGCAGCTGACCGCCTTCACCAGGCTTCGCGCCCTGCGCCATCTTGATTTGAATTTGATCGGCGCTAGTCAAATATTCCGCTGTCACACCAAAGCGACCGGAAGCCACTTGTTTTATTTTGGAGCGCAATGAATCACCCGGCAACAAAGTCAGATCGGCTTCTATGCGTCCCTTACCTATAATTTCAGATAATTTCTCGCCGCCTTTAATTGGCTTGAAACGCATCGGATCTTCGCCACCTTCGCCCGTGTTGGATTTTCCCCCGATACGGTTCATTGCAATGGCCAAAGCGGTGTGCGCCTCTGTGGAAATAGATCCAAGCGACATTGCTCCAGTAGCAAAGCGTTTAACGATTTCTTTCGCCGATTCGACCTCTGCCAGTGGCACTGGCGCTCCGGCTGGCTTGATTTCGAACAAGCCGCGCAATGTCTTCATGTGCTGAGTCTGGTCGTTAATCAGCTTCGCATATTCCTTGTACGTCTGCCCATTGTTGGAACGCGTGGCATGTTGCAGCTTGGCGATGACATCCGGCGTCCACATATGCTCTTCACCACGCACTCGATAGGCATATTCACCGCCCGCTTCCAGCGCATTTGACAGCACTGGATCGTTGCCGAAAGCGGCTTGATGAATACGCATCGCTTCCTCTGCCACTTCAGGCAGGCCAATGCCTTCGATCTGGGTCGCCGTGCCGGTGAAATATTGCGACACAAAATCAGCGTTGAGGCCGATTGCCTCGAAAATCTGCCCGCCGCAATAAGACTGATAAGTTGAGATGCCCATTTTGGACATTACCTTGAGCAGACCCTTGTTTACCGCCTTAATGAAACGCTTATTCGCATCCTTGCTCGAGACACCAGCAGGTAAATAATCGCTCATGGCAGCAATAGTCTCATACGCCAGCCACGGGCATACCGCCTCGGCGCCATAACCTGCAAGCAGCGCGAAGTGATGGGTTTCGCGCACGGAACCGGAATCCACTACCAGTCCGGTGCTGGTGCGCAGCCCTTCGCGTACCAGATGATGGTGCACTCCCGCACAAGCCAGCAAAGCCGGAATCGCCACGCGTTTGTTTGAAACCGCACGGTCGGACAAAATCAGTACGTTGCAACCATCCGCCACCGCCTGGTCGGCTGCGGCACTCAGCGCCTTGATCGCGCCCTCGCAACCTGCCGCGCCCTGTGCCACAGGATAAGTGATGTCCAGCATCAGCGCTTTGTAGCGACCTTGAGTTAATGTGCTGATGTCGCGCAGCTTGGCCAAATCTTCATTGGATAGCACAGGCTGATGTACCTCGAGGCGCAGCGGCGGATCGGTCTCGTCAATACCGAGCAGATTGGGCTTTGGCCCAATAAATGAGGTAAGTGACATGACGATCTCTTCACGGATCGGATCGATAGGCGGGTTAGTCACCTGAGCGAAAAGCTGCTTGAAATAGCTGTACAGCACCTTGTTTTTATCCGACAGCACAGGCAAGGCGGCATCATTGCCCATAGATCCGGTTGCTTCTTCCCCTGCGGCAGCCATGGGTGCAAGAATGAATTTGATGTCTTCCTGCGAATAGCCAAATGCCTGCTGAGTATCCAGCAGGCTGGTGTCAGACAAGCTTTCTCTGAGAACTTTTTCTATGTCCACACTTGGCAGATCGCCGAGGAAATAGCGTGATTTTTCAATCCATTCACGGTACGGTTTTGCGGTAGCGAGTTGCTGCTTCAATTCGGCATCGTCTACGATGCGGCCGGCTTGCAAATCGATCAGAAACATCTTGCCCGGCTGCAGCCGCCACTTTTTCACAATCTTGGATTGTGGAATATCCAGCACACCCATTTCAGAAGCCATCAGCACCAAGTCATCATCAGTAATCAGGTAGCGCGCCGGACGCAGGCCGTTGCGATCCAGCGTTGCGCCGATCATGAGGCCATCCGTGAAAGCCACGGCAGCGGGGCCATCCCACGGCTCCATTAACGCAGCATGGTATTCATAAAAAGCGCGGCGCTCTTCATTCATCAGTGGATTGCCTGCCCAAGCTTCAGGAATCAGCAGCATCATCGCGTGCGGCAGCGAATACCCACCTGCCACCAGAAGTTCCAGGGCATTATCAAAACAGGCGGAATCGGATTGGCCTTCCACAATTAACGGCCATAATTTTTCCAGATCTGCGCCCAGCAGCTTGGATGACATCGCTGCGTGACGCGCTGTCATCCAGTTCACGTTACCGCGCAAGGTGTTGATCTCGCCGTTGTGCGCAATCATACGGAATGGATGTGCCAGATCCCAGGAGGGGAAAGTGTTGGTGGAAAAACGTTGATGCACCAGCGCCAATGCGCTGATCATGCTTTCATCTTGAAGATCGAGATAATATTTGCCAACCTGATCGGCCAGCAACATACCCTTGTATACAATAGTGCGCGCAGAAAACGACGGCATATAGAAACCCCGCCCTTGCTCATTGGACAGGCCGCGCACAGCGTGTTCTGCGGTCTTGCGAATGACAAACAACTTACGCTCGAAGCTGTCAGTGTCTGCGCAATTCGTACCGCACCCAATGAATACCTGGCGGACCACTGGCTCCACCGCCTTAACGCTCTCGCCCAAGCTGCTGTTGTCCACCGGCACATCACGCCAGCCCAATAAAATTTGTCCTTCCGCAGCAACCCTGTCGGCAATCACTTGCTCGCAGGCGGCACGCGCCGCCGCATCGCGCGGCAGAAACAACATACCAACCCCATATTTGCCAGCCGTCGGCAGCGACATACCCTGTGCAGCGCACGAATTGCGCAAAAATGCATCCGGAATCTGGATAAGAATGCCTGCGCCATCACCCGCTAAAGGGTCAGCGCCCACTGCGCCGCGATGAGTAAGATTTGTCAGTATCTGCAGACCTTGACGTATCATGCCATGGCTCTGCTTACCTTTGATATGTGCCACAAAGCCCACTCCGCACGCATCGTGCTCATGGCGCGGGTCATACAAACCCTGCTGGACCGGCAACGAAGAAAGACTCACACGTTGTTCCTCATTAAAAATCATTAACCCCAAAGAAAGTGGCGACACATATCGCCACAGCGCTATTTATACAATCTATGCACACAAAAAACACAAGGCGAAAGGGCGGAAATATTACCTTGTCTCGGGACGAACAGCAACCTAGAGCCTTTTTCAATATGAAATGAGTCTAAAGGACTGGCGTATTTCCAACATGAAATGAGTCTGAAATTGATTTGCTGGGCCGGTCATTATGCGAGGCATGGTGATCAACATGGAAGAAGCAAAGCTACAGACCTTGGCGCAGATCAAGGCATTTTTGAACGGGACATCGGGGGTGGTATTTCGGGTTCCAAAAAAATAGCGTAACCAATTTATCGGGCGCGTCCTCAAGCGGTTTGGCTATGCCCCGCACGGGCGGGTCGACAAGCGCGTACTGCTGCGCTATATCGAGCGCATGACCGGGCATCACG
>CAIRGS010000138.1 GCA_903878125.1 uncultured Nitrosomonadales bacterium
GACGTATGCGTATAACCCTTTAAGTACGGAAGTCACAGTGAATGGAAAGCGTGCAACGATCAGTGACTTACGCAGTGGTGAATTGGTGGAGTTTTCGGCGGTATCGCAGGGTAAAAATGAGTTGAATATTTTAACAAATATCAGTGTGCAGATTTTCAGTATGCAGAAATAAATAATGAAGCCTCCCTTTTAAAGGCGCACTTGCCGGTTTCATTATTAGTTATTAGGCAGAGAAATAGCGCGAAAAAACTGATGGCTCAACTTGGGATACCGATCAATAGTTTAATCATGCTGAATACCAGCCGCATCAGCCCAGAAAAATATTTGACCACTTATGTGAGAACGGCCAAGCATTGTGGTCAATCCGACCGGGTCGGCGCAATGCCGGTAGAGAAGCAGCGCTTGGGCGGCTTCGGTATCTGTTGCCGCACTTGCGTCGCCTCCTGGCAGGAGTGACGACTCCAAGTACCGTCGAATACCAGGTACATTTTCTCCAGCGGTGATAATCAAGCTAGTTGTCGCCTGAATGACTTAATGCTAGTAAAAAAACATAAAGTTTGTCAGAACCGACTAATCCAATCCGCCTAATTATTTTTCTTACCTATATGCAAATAACATCATCTTCGTTTATGTAAGATGCTATTTGCAACCCTTTTTAACTTGCTGACTTTAAATTTATTCTGATTTGAATGAAGTACAAATGCTTCCTGCGCCTTAGAATAACAGCGCTTCTAGTCTGACTATTTGAAGGCTTGGCCTCTAAATGCTTATTGCAATTAACCACTCTATTTCACATTGCTCCATAATTATTTACTCAGGAAAACACCATGCCTTACGTCAACATTCGCATCGCCGGCTCCCTCAGTCGCGAGCAGAAAGCCAAGATCGCAGCAGAGATCACTGACACCCTGGAACGCATCGCGCACAAACTGAAGTCCTACACCTACATTACCTTCGACGAACTTCCAGACGAGAACTGGGCGATTGCAGGAAAGTTGCTGGATGAGGAATAAGCTGGTCGCCAAATCGGTTGCCGTCATCGGCGGTGGGCCTGCCGGACTAATGACTGCGGAGGTATTGATTCAGGGTGGCGTGCGAGTCGATCTTTACGATGCCATGCCATCCGTGGGACGCAAGTTTCTGATGGCTGGCAAAGGTGGCATGAACATCTCGCATTCCGAGCCAATGGAACCATTCCTTTCGCGCTACGGTGCACGCCGCACCCAGATCAAGCCACTGCTTGATACCTTCGGGCCGGAGGCTCTGCGAGAGTGGGTGCATAATCTTGGCATAGCAACATTCGTCGGCACGTCTGGGCGCATATTCCCGGCTGACATGAAAGCAGCGCCGCTCTTGCGCGCTTGGCTGCACCGCTTGCGTGAGGCCGGTGTGCATTTCCATATGCGCCATCGCTGGTGCGGGTGGAATGAAAATGGTGCGCTTCGTTTTGCCACTCCACAGGGAGAACATACTGCGAATGCCGATGCAGTGGTGTTGGCACTGGGTGGCGGCAGTTGGGCGCGACTCGGTTCTAATGGCGCATGGGTACCGCTGCTCGCTCAGCGCGGCATTCCCGTTGTGCCATTACAGCCCGCAAACTGTGGTTTCGATGTCGACTGGAGCGAGCACTTCAGCTCCCGCTTCGCCGGGCATCCGGTAAAAGCGGTGACGGTGACCTTTATCGATGCAGCGGGGTGCTCTCATCGTCGACAGGGTGACCTCATGGTGACAGCAACCGGAGTTGAAGGCGGTCTGATTTACGCTTTGTCTGCACTTCTACGCGATGAGATTGCAGCCACAGGCACGACAGTCATTTACCTCGATCTGACGCCCGGAAAAGATTTGCCGCGCGTCATCGCCGAGATAGCGCATCCGCGCGGTTCCCGCTCGATGGCAAGCCATTTGCAGAGCCGGGCAAACATCAAGGGGGTAAAAACTGGCCTGCTGCGCGAACTGGTGCCGCCATCAGACTTCGCCTATCCTGAGCGCCTTGCAGTTGCGATTAAATCATTGCCGTTGCGGCTCATCGCACCGCGTCCGCTGGATGAGGCCATCAGCAGCGCAGGAGGCGTGGCCTTCGAGGCGTTGGATGAATGCTTGATGGTGCGAGCCATGCCCGGCTTGTTCTGTGCGGGCGAAATGCTTGACTGGGAAGCGCCCACCGGCGGCTATCTGCTCACCGCCTGTTTCGCAAGCGGGCGCGCCGCTGGCCTAGGAGCGCTGGCCCACCTCGAATGCGGGAACATTTAACCATGGTTAAAATTATCTTCCAGCTCCGGTCAAACTAAGCTCACATGCCGCGTTATAATCACGTTCTTTTTTCGCTCATAGCTTTCATTTGGAACCTTCGCCATGTCGCATAATCTGTTCAATACTCGTCAAACATTCACCCTCGCTAACGGCAAGACTGGCACGCTGTATTCCTTGAAAGCACTCGAAACAGCAGGGTTGGGCAAAATTTCACGCTTGCCGGTTTCCATTCGCATTGTGCTGGAGGCGGTGCTACGTAATTTCGATGACAAGAAGATCAGCGAATCTCACATACGCCAGCTGGCTAACTGGCAGCAGAATTCACCGCGCACTGAAGAAATTCCGTTCGTGGTGGCTCGTATCGTGTTGCAGGATTTCACCGGCATCCCTTTGTTGGTTGACCTCGCCACTATGCGCGACGCCGCTGCGAAGCTGGGCAAGAATCCGATGATCATTGAGCCGCTGGTGCCGGTGGATCTGGTGGTGGATCATTCGGTGCAGGTGGATTATTACAATAGTCCGAATGCGCTGCGACTCAACATGGAACTGGAGTTTGAGCGCAACAATGAGCGCTACAAATTCATGAAATGGGGCATGCAGGCATTTGATACGTTCAAGGTGGTGCCGCCCGGCGTCGGCATCGTGCATCAGGTGAATCTGGAATATCTGGCGCGCGGCGTACTGCAAAAAGACGGCGTTTATTATCCCGATACGCTGGTGGGTACCGACAGCCACACCACCATGATTAATGGCATCGGCGTGGTCGGATGGGGTGTGGGCGGCATCGAAGCGGAAGCGGGCATGCTCGGCCAGCCGGTATATTTCCTCACGCCAGACGTGGTGGGCGTTCATCTCACGGGCAAGTTGCGCGAAGGCATCACCGCGACCGACCTGGTATTGACCGTCACCGAACTGCTGCGCAAGCATAAAGTGGTAGGAAAGTTT
The DNA here is from genome assembly GCA_903878125.1 of uncultured Nitrosomonadales bacterium. Lineage (GTDB taxonomy): Bacteria > Pseudomonadota > Gammaproteobacteria > Burkholderiales > Gallionellaceae > Nitrotoga. The sequence continues at coordinate 3,196 of CAIRGS010000138.1, forward strand.
GTGGAATTTTTCGGTGCAGGCACCGCTGCGCTTACCCTGCCGGATCGCGCTACTCTTGCCAATATGGCGCCAGAATATGGCGCAACAATGGGCTTCTTCCCGGTGGACGATGTAACGCTGGACTACCTGCGCAATACCGGACGCAGCGATGAAGAAATAGATGCCTTTCAGTCCTACTTCAAAGCGCAAGGACTGTATGGCATACCTGAGGCAGACGCAATCGATTACAGCAGTGTGGTGGAGCTGGATTTGAACAGCATCGAACCCTCTCTGGCCGGACCAAAGCGTCCGCAAGACCGCGTACCGATCTCCGAAATGAGGGAGAATTTCAACACCTTGTTCAGCAAATCCGTGGCAGAGAACGGCTTCAACCAGCCCGCTGAAAACTTGGGTAAACGTTATGTCACCGATTTGGCCGACTTTAGCGGAACCGTTTGTGTACCGATCACCGGTGGCGGCCTGCAGGATCAGGAATCCGCGCCCACTGGCAATGGCACACAAAGCAAGCACAACACCAGCACCATGACTGAAATCGAGATGATGGACAACCGCCCGACATCCGGCGTGCGCTGCGAAACAAGCGGTGAGATGTTGCCGGCAGTACAACTCCGCCATGGTGATGTTTTAATAGCTGCCATCACCTCTTGTACCAATACCTCCAACCCCGGTGTAATGCTGGCAGCAGGTTTGCTGGCGAAAAAAGCGGTGGAGGCAGGCCTGCGCGTGCAACCACATATCAAAACGTCGCTCGCCCCCGGCTCGCGCGTGGTGACAGACTACTTGACCCATTCTGGTCTGCTACCTTATCTGGAACAACTCGGTTTCCGCCTGGTAGGCTATGGTTGCACCACTTGTATTGGCAACTCCGGCCCATTGAATGTGAAAATCGAAGATGCCATTCTCGTCCACGACTTGATCGCCGCAGCAGTGTTGTCCGGCAACCGCAATTTTGAAGCTCGGGTCCATGCCAATATCAAAGCCAATTTCCTCGCCAGCCCGCCGCTGGTAGTTGCCTTTGCGCTGGCTGGCAGAGTAAACATTAATCTAGATAGTGAACCACTTGGCATCGACGGCAACGATCAGCCAGTCTATTTGAAAGATATCTGGCCGAGCAGTGCGGAAATCCATGCAGCAATGAAATTTGCCGCCGACCCAGCAGTGTATCGCAGGCTATATAGTGACCTTACTCGCGACTTGCCACTGTGGAACGGTATTACTGCCCCCACCGGCAACCAGTATCACTGGGACGATTCCACCTACATTGCACGTCCGCCGTTCTTCGACGATTTTGGCATGACTGTCGGTAGTGTTTCCGACATCCACAATGCCAAGCCGCTGGGAATTTTCGGTGATTCAGTTACCACCGATCACATCAGTCCGGCTGGCAGTTTTAAATGCACCACCCCTGCTGGCAAATACCTGCAAAGTAAAGGCGTGGCCCTCAAGGATTTCAACAGTTACGGCGCACGGCGCGGCAATCATGAGGTCATGATACGCGGCACTTTCGCCAATGTACGCATCAAGAATCTGATGCTGCCGCCCAATTCTGACGGCAGTCGCGTAGAAGGCGGCTACACACTTTACAACGGCGAACAGATTTCGATTTACGACGCAGCGATGAAATATATCGCGGACGGCACGCCCACTGTTATTTTCGCCGGGGAAGAGTACGGCACGGGCTCATCTCGAGATTGGGCGGCGAAAGGCACGCAACTGTTGGGCGTGAAAGCGGTAGTGGCGAAGAGCTTCGAGCGCATCCATCGCAGCAATCTGGTGGGCATGGGCGTACTGCCTTTACAGTTCAAGGGCAACGACAGCGTGGATACACTCAAGCTGACCGGCGAAGAAACGTTCGATCTCACCGGCATAGAAAATTTAATCAAGCCACAACAGGATGTAATGCTCACCATCAAACGCCGCGACGGAAGCACGCAACAAGTTGCGCTGCTGCTGCGAATCGACACTCCCGTCGAAGTGGATTACTACCGCCATGGCGGCATCCTGCCCTATGTACTGCGCGAGCTGGTAACTCGTTCCGTTTAAAACAATTACAAATAATCCGTTCGGACTGAGCTATTGATTCGGCCAGATTATGTTTGAAGTCCGTTCGCCTTGAGCCCGTCGAAAGGTGAACGGACTTCACCGTGCCGGATCAATAGTCGAAGGCCGCTATTGGCGTGGAACTAGCGGTTCGACAAACTCACCGCGAACGGTAATGGTTTTGCTGGAACGCCCCCTGGATCCCGCCCTTTCAATAAGCCCAATAAATGCTGCCTTCGGTCAGGCGGGGATAACTTTAACCCTTGACTGGCAATACTTTGCTGGCGGCCAGTTTGGCGCGTATTCTCGCTTGGTCAGTATCTACTCCATTTGCCAACGCCACGCCCATACGCCGTTTTAAAAACGATTCCGGTTTACCAAACAAGCGCAAATCGCTTTGCGGGACTCGTAACGCCTCATCGACTCCAGTGAAAGCGATAGCCGATTCTTCCAGTTGCCCATAAATCACTGCGCTCGCGCCCGGTGAACGCAAAGCGGTATTCACGGGCAGGCCTAGTATTGCGCGGGCATGCAGCTCAAATTCATTCTGGACCTGGCTGCACATCGTAACCATGCCAGTGTCGTGCGGACGCGGACTGACTTCACTGAACCACACATCATCGCCCTTAACGAACAGTTCGACACCAAAAATACCTAAGCCCCCGAGATTGTCCGTAACTTTCCTGGCAATATCGCGTGTGAGCTTTAAAGCCATTTCAGACATAAGCTGCGGCTGCCAACTTTCAACATAGTCACCTTGAATTTGGACATGCCCAATCGGTTCGCAGAAATGCGTTTCGACTTCGCCATTGCCACCCATCGCACGCACAGTGAGCTGAGTAATTTCATATTCGAAATTAATAAAACCTTCGACGATTACTCGCCCCTGGTTCACCCGGCTGCCGCTCGCTGCATCATTCCACGCCTGCTCAACCTCCGCCGCGCTATCGATTTTAGACTGCCCCTTGCCTGAGGAGGACATCACCGGCTTCACCACGCATGGATAGCCGATGCCGTCATCAATCGCCGCACGCAACTCTTCCAGACTGCTGGCAAAGGCATAGGAAGAAGTGGGTAGCCCCAGTGTTTCCGCAGCAAGGCGCCGAATTCCTTCACGGTGCATGGTGAGTTGTGCGGCGCGTGCGGTGGGAATGACCCGCGCCAATCCCTCCCGCTCAATCTCGACCAGCATGTCGGTGGCAATCGCTTCGATCTCCGGCACGATAAGGTGCGGCTGTTCGCGCTCGACCAGATCACGCAATGCCGCAGCATCCGTCATGTCGATGACATATGCGCGATGTGCCACCTGGTGTCCAGGTGCATTGGCATAACGATCGACGGCAATGGTCTCCACACCCAAGCGTTGCAATGCGATGACAACTTCCTTTCCGAGTTCACCGCTGCCCAGCAACATGACTTTGCTAGCAGAAGGGCTAAGTGGGGTACCTATAGTGAGTTGTTTTTTCATAGCTAAAGCTTAGGAGTTAAAAATCCCTTAAAAAGCACTTAATTAAGCGATTAAAATAATAAAATTATAATCACAAAGAGTGTAACGATGATTGTCTTGCAAACAGCCGAAATAACTCAAAACATCGCAATGAATCTTGGCACAAAAATGATAGCACTTCCAGAATAGACAGCAAATTTACTTCGGGACGAAGGATGGCCGCTTCCTGTTAATCCGCAGGTTCCTAGCTCAAGTTCAGGTCGGTGAGCCATATATAGAGCCTTGCAGTGATGCAGTGCTTTTATGTTTAAACTCCGCCGGAAAAGTGCGCGTTTAAAAACCGTCAACAAACCTTACTCATTAAGCCAAAAGCGGGGCGTGGAGACTTGACATCTTTGTCTTTGTTTGCGAGCTAATGGATTCGCCATTAACTTACGTTTTTGTACCAATCATCAGCGCCCGAAATCCCCTCATATACTCGCTTATATCCATTACCCACAAGAAGTTCATATATTTTTTGTCGCGCATTAGTGTAGTTGTGTTCTATACACAACGCATTTATTTTATAGCGACTCCAATCAAAATTATTCAAAATATCAAATTCACTACCCTCGGTATCAATTGACATAAAATCTATTGTTGATGGAGCATCATATTTTTGCAGCAAACCAAGTAACGAAATAGTATTAACTTCGTAAGTTGAATGTACCTTCTCCAATCGATTTCGCCCATCTGTCTCTGCGAAAGTATGAATCGTGCTTAATTCAGGTTGACTGGACTCAAGAAAAGAGAGCACTTCACCGCTAACTGTCCAAACACAGTCAGTCGAAATTATACAATTACGGTTTTTAAACAAATCTTGATGCCAGTTTCTTCCGGGCTCCGCCAAGATTCCTTCCCATCCAAAAATTTTTTCCAACACCCACGTGTTGCTCAAATCTTTTCCATTTGCCGCACCAAATTCAACAAAGAATCCATCCCTTTTAAAATCATTTGAAATCAAAGCAAAAAGATCTTGATAGCCCTGTGCTTTTAAGACAGACGATCCTTTGAGCAACGAATGAAAAGAATTAATTTTTTGGCGTTTCCACTTTAATTTTTGAAAAAATTTCAACATTAAAAATCACTTTGGTCGATTATATTTAGCACCTAAATAGGGGCACCTGGATGACGAATTCGCAAACTGAACGCACAACCCAATGAGCTGACAAACAACATGGGGCACAGCCCTGTATTTCAAGCTGCGAGCCAATGGCATGCTTAATGGTATGTGAAAATAAAAAACGCGCCAAAGGCGCGCATTTACCTGATGACTGGCGGAGAGGGTGGGATTCGAACCCACGGTACGGAAAACCGTACAACAGATTTCGAGTCTGTCGCATTCGACCACTCTGCCACCTCTCCGCAGAGGTCAATTTTACCATCAAAGCTTAAAATCAGGCAGAATGTTCATATGATCAAGTCTGTACATTTATTCCTTTCAAGAGCAAGACTTTGCACACTCGCATTGCTGAGTGTCGCTTTGCTTTCCGCCTGTGCGCCTGAAGAACCGTCCAAAAAACCTTGGCGAGAAGAATTAACGGTCATCGTGTCAACCGAGAATAATGTGGACTCTGAATTCGAGTTCCAGCTCGTTAATCTTTTTGCCGCACAATTGGGCGTACAAATAAAGCTTTTGCCACTACCACTGAATCAAGTCATGCAGTCCATTGTGGCGAATAAGGCACATTTAGCCGCATCTGGATTACGCAGCAACGGGAGTGAGAACGTGAGGTTTGGCCCATCCTATCAAACTGTAAGTGAGCAGGCGGTATGCGGTGGCGCGCCTCTGCGGCGGATAGAGGCGCTCCTTAAAAAAAATATCACTGTCGCGGCCGGCTCAGCGCAAGAAGCTGCTTTGCATGAAGCACGCAAGAAGTTTCCAGCATTGCACTGGCACGTACGCCAAAATCAGACAGCTGCACAACTACTGAAAGAGGTGGCGGAGGGCAAGCTGATATGCACTGTCGCCAACGAAGAGCAACTTGCGCTGGCACGCAATTACCATCCCAACCTGGATTCCACACTCGATATTGCTACACCCTCCATGCTGGCTTGGGCGTTTGCGCCAGACGTCGACGCTGCGCTATTGGCAGAAGCACAAAAATTTTTCACTCTCATCAAGCAAGATGGCAGATTGCAGCGTTTGCTGGATCGCTATTACGGGCACGACAAGCAACTGGAATCGGCCGACTCGGCTGCATTTATCACGAAGGCGCAAACTGTGTTGCCGCATATTCGAAGTCTGTTTGAAGAAGCAGCTACGTTAACCGGGATGGAGTGGCAGCTATTTGCCGCACTCGCCTATCAGGAATCGCGTTGGGATCCGCTAGCCGTTTCGCCTACAAAAGTACGCGGCATGATGATGTTGACTGAAGACACAGCTGACCGTATGGGCGTAACCAACCGACTAAATGCACGCCAGAGCATTATTGGCGGGGCAAAATACCTGCTGTTGCTGAAGGAGCAGCTGCCGTCACACATCAATGAACCAGACCGCACTTGGCTAGCTCTGGCAGCTTATAACCAAGGGTATGGGCACCTGGAGGATGCACGCGTGCTGACACAACAACAAGGTCACAATCCAGATAAATGGTTAGATGTGAAGAAGGCGATGCCGCTACTTACGCAACCACAGTATTTTGAACAGACCAAACACGGTTATGCGCGCGGCGGCGAAGCGGTCAATCTGGTTGAGATGGTGCGTATGCACCATCTCATGTTGAATAGCCTACCTATAGGCACTGTGCCGCGACTGATTCCTCCGGCACAAGATTATAAGCTGCCGGGAAAGAGCAAGAATGAAGCACAACTCTACTCATCCCAAAATGCCATTAATAAACTATCTAAGCCCAGTAAATCTCTTGGCATCCATCACCCTGCAAAAGACGAGGTACCGCAGGCACGTTGATGCTACGCGCCCTCCTACATGTGCTCATTACAGTTCACGAATCACCAAGAGAATTTAATAGCCATCACTTTCATGTACTCTTGATTGACACGGCCCAACATTGTTTCAAGTTCACCTTGCCAAGCACCTGTCACCTTTGACAAACCTTCATCTTTACACAGGGCTTTTAGAACAGTCGAATCCGCTATATTCTCATTGAGAATTGGTTTCAGGTTAAGAACCGACTGGTAAAAATTTGCGCAACTTTTTGCGAAATCCTTGAATCGCATGTCAATTGCCAAGTGCCAAAGAACTGGACTATCCTCTTCCTGAAATGTGCTATCCACTTGCTTTAAATTATCCATCAGATCCATGATTTTCTTTTCAGCGGCGTCAAAATCCACTTCGTTTGCTTGCTTAGCAATGCGGAACGTATTTTTCAATGATGTCGCCAGTTTTTGGCAGTTTGCTTGCAACTCAGCTGCCATTTCTCTGCGCTGGGCAAGAGCATCACTTCTGAGCTCAATGGGGCGCTTCAAAATAGTGCTCAATGTTGAAATTCCCGGTATTTCCATTTCTATCTCCTTATACACATACATCAACGCCTACCTATCAGGTAGACACATTTTTTAAAGGCATCCTAAATATACATTGCTGCTGGGAATGGTATATGTCACAGCATTCCCCATTGCGCCAACCATGAACATCACGATGCTCTGATATATTCCAATTTTCCCATATAAGGCCGTAACACCTCAGGTACCACAACACTTCCGTCGGCTTGCTGGTAGTTTTCCAGTATAGCAACCAATGTACGACCAACCGCGAGACCGGAACCGTTAACTGTATGCAGCAATTCCGGCTTTCCCTGTTCATTTCGGAAGCGCGCCTGCATACGACGTGCCTGAAAGGCTTCAAAATTGGAGCAGGATGAAATCTCGCGGTAGGCATTCTGAGCCGGCAACCAAACTTCAATGTCATAAGTCATTGCGGCAGAAAAACCTATATCACCTGTGCACAATTTCATTACCCGGTATGGCAAAGCCAGTTTTTGCAAAATCGTTTCGGCATGTGCCAGCAACTGTTCCAGCGCGTCATAGGATTGCTCAGGATGCACGATCTGCACCAACTCCACCTTGTCGAATTGATGCTGACGGATCATGCCTCGCGTATCGCGCCCGTAGGAGCCGGCCTCGCTGCGAAAGCAGGGGGTATGTGCCACAAACTTCAGCGGTAGTTGATCTAGCGGAGTGATGCTGTCACGCACCATGTTGGTCACTGGGACTTCAGCCGTCGGAATGAGGTAGAAATTCTGTTCACCTTCTTCACCCAGCTGACGCGGCACGCGAAACAAATCCTCCTCGAATTTCGGCAGCTGTCCGGTGCCACGCATGGAGTCTGCATTTACTAGATAAGGCACATATACTTCGGTATAGCCGTGCTGCTCGGTATGAATGTCGAGCATAAACTGCGCCAGTGCACGATGCAGGCGCGCCATCGGACCTTTTAACAACGAGAAGCGCGCACCACTGATCTTGGTGGCCGTTTCAAAATCCAGCCCACCCACGTCCTCGCCCACACTGACGTGATCCTTAACTTCAAAATCAAATTCAGGCGGTGATCCTACGCGGCGCATTTCAACATTGTCGGCCTCTGATTTACCTACCGGCACACTGAGGTGCGGTATGTTAGGAATGACTGAGAGGAAAGCTTGCAAGTCTTGCTGTACATGCTCAAGTTGCGCCTCAAGCTCCTTAAGCTCATCGCCTAAGCCGGCCACTTCAGCCATGATGGCCGACACGTCCTCGCCCTTGGCCTTGCCCATACCAATCTGTTTGGAGGTAGCATTGCGCTTGGCTTGCAGCTCTTGCGTGCGTGTTTGAATAGTTTTACGCGTACTCTCCAGCTGCCCGAAACGAGTCGCATCAAGCGGGTAACCCCGAGTCGCCAGACGCGCCACCACAGCGTCCAAATCATTGCGTAGTGCTTGTATATCTAACATGCTTTCCTCCAACGCGATGCAACCCTTGCTAAGTTACACGCTGTAATCATTTTTCATTTCTCTTTGCCACAGCATCCAGCTCACGAAGGTGGGCCAGTTTTTCAGCAATTTTCGCTTCCAGGCCTCGCTCGGCGGGTTGGTAAAACATCACCTCCGGCATCCCTTCCGGAAAATAATTTTCACCTGCCGCATAGCCTTCCACTTCATTGTGTGCGTAACGATAGTCTTTGCCATAATCAAGCTGCTTCATCAATTTGGTCGGCGCATTGCGCAAATGCAGCGGCACCGGACGCGAACCATCTTGGGCGACCAAGGCGCGGGCGGCATTATACGCGACATAACCCGCATTCGACTTGGCCGCAGCTGCCAGGTAGAGCACCGCTTGTGCCAACGCCAACTCGCCTTCCGGCGAGCCCAGTTGCTCGTAGGTCTGGGCGGCATTCAGCGTTAATTGAATCGCACGCGGATCGGCCAAACCAATATCTTCCCATGCCATACGTACAATGCGGCGCAACAGGTAACGCGGATCGGCACCGCCATCCAGCATACGCACCAGCCAATACAGCGCGGCATCGGGATTGGAACCCCGCACCGATTTATGCAAGGCGGAAATCTGATCATAGAATGCTTCGCCACCCTTATCGAAACGACGCAGGTTCTGCGCCAACGTGTTGTCCAGGAAATCGGCATCGATGCACGCAACATGGGCTGTCTGAGCGGCGGTTTGCAACTGCTCAAGTACGTTGAGCAAACGGCGCGCATCGCCATCGGCATAGCCGACGATGCGTTCACGTACCGCATCGTCAAATTCCAAATCCGGCAAGGCCAGCTGTTGCGTGCGTTGAAACAGTTGATTCAATTCCGCCTTGGACAAGGCTTGCAGCACATAAACCTGGGCGCGTGACAGCAACGCGCTAATCACTTCAAATGAAGGATTTTCGGTAGTCGCGCCAATAAAGGTGATCAAGCCCTGTTCAACGAAAGGCAGGAACGCATCCTGCTGTGATTTATTGAAGCGATGTACCTCGTCCACAAACAAAATGGTGTGGCGCCCGCTCTGTTGCAAGGTGTGCTGCGCTTGCGTAATAGCATCGCGGATGTCCTTCACCCCGGACAGCACCGCCGATAGCGGCACGAACTCGGCATCAAACGCCGAAGCCATGAGCCTGGCCAAGGTGGTCTTGCCCACTCCGGGTGGCCCCCACAAAATCATGGAATGCAGCTTGCCGGATTCAAATGCCAAGCGCAGTGGCCGACCCGATCCCAGCAAATGGGCTTGCCCTATAACTTCGTCAATATGCTTGGGGCGCAGACGCTCGGCCAGGGGCGCAGCAGGCGAAGGAGGATCGAACAGGTTATCGCGTGTGGGGAGCATAATCCGGCAATGATAAGGTGTAGTTGCATCTTTGTAATGCAATCATAACAACATAGACTTTGAGATGCTCTTTTACATAATTCCAAAATAATTATTATCACACCAACTAAAAATAATTTTTCTATGATGCAATTAAATTAATACGCAATCGATAAAGATAATGTAGCATTTGCGAATATTCTATTCAACGACTTAACCGAGCCCACAAACACTTAACCATTCTGACAAATTCATAAAAAATTATGAAAACATTAACTAAAGAAATGCAGTCAGCTCTTACCCCTGCAACGGCATTAGAGATATTAAAAGAAGGCAATAAAAGGTTCCAAAACAACCTTAAAGCTAATCGCAATCTGTTGCAACAAGCCAGTGAAACATCAGAAGGTCAACATCCATTTGCAATTATTTTAAGTTGCATAGATTCTCGCACTTCAGCGGAATTAATTTTTGATCAGGGTTTAGGTGATGTATTTAGTGTACGGATTGCCGGCAATATCATGAATGAAGACATTCTTGGCAGCATGGAATTTGGCTGCAAAATCGCTGGCGCTAAAATAATAGTGGTTTTAGGCCATACCAAATGCGGCGCCATAAGAGGTGCTTGCGACCACATAGAAATGGGTAACCTGACCGCCTTGTTAAGTAAAATACAGCCAGCAATTTATGATGAAAAAAGCGAAACCAAAAATCGCAGTTCAAGCAACCCTGAGTTTTTAGAAAAAGTATCTACCATCAACATAAAAAGATCAACGCATTCCATCATGCAACGCAGCCCAATTTTAAAAGAGATGATTGAAGCTGGTGCGATTGGCCTTGTTTGCGGAAAACATGACATCGCAACGGGTGTGGTAACTTTTTATGACGACACGTTGATTATTAATAATCCCAAATAAACTGCTTTCAAATATGGCCTTATTCACCGATTAAGTTAAGTCGCAAAAAGGATAAAGGATTATTGACCCAGTACGTCCGCCCCTTTGGGCGGCACGAACTTGAACAATTGCGGTGATAATTGCGGGTTGCGTTTCAGCTTTGAAAAACGAAGAACAGTGGTGTGGCCAAAGACATCTTGCAATTCCATGACCATCAGCTCGGATTGCGCGTTAAATGCCATGAGAATTTTCTCGAAGCTAGTGTCCTGCGCACGGGGCGTAGCTTGCAGCCATTCCAGATTATCCCTGGTTCCATTGTCTTTCAAGTGAAAGCCGCGCTCAATTTCATTGTTACCGGACAAGAGTGCCGCCGGGCTGCTACCCAGCGCTTCATCTATTTTTTTCACTGTAACCTGATTAAGTTCCACGTCATGCAGCCAGAATTTCACGCCATCGCCCACGATCAATTGTTCATAAGGCTTCTGATAGACCCAGCGAAATTTCCCGGGTCGAACAAACTGCATGGTGCCGGAAGCCGACTGAATGCGCTTGCCATTTTTGTCCCGAACCTCTTGAGTGAAATTGGCCTGAGCTGAATGCGTGGACGCGATGAAATTTTTCAACTTATCGGTGGCTCCGGCATACGCGGAGAGAGGAAAAACAAAAAATAGAAAAATAAAAACTTTGAACATGTTGAATTCCTCTCTGCATTGACCTCTCCTTGTCGAGAGAGGTTGGATGGGTTTGGGTTTAAAACTACGCTGAACAAGTCCGTTCGCGTTGAGCTTGTCGAAACGTACCACTTTAAATCAATAACTTGCAAATTGCTTCGGCAGGCTCAGCCCGGACGGGGGACTTGTTCAGCATTGCCTTAACTGCTTATTCCTGCCTGGCAGGCGCAATCACTTCACGGTTGCCGTTACTCTGCATGGGCGTCACCACTCCGGCGCGTTCCATCTGTTCCACCAGGCGTGCGGCACGATTGTAGCCTATACGTAGATGCCGCTGTACCAGCGAGATGGAAGCACGGCGCGATTTCAGCACGATGTCCACCGCCTGATCATATAGTGCATCGACTTCTACTCCGCCTTCACTTTCGACTTCTCCGCCCGCTTCAAGTTCATCCAACGAAGTTAGCACGCCTTCGACATATTGAGGTACACCCAGCGCCTTGAGATATTCGGCGACGCGGTGCACCTCCTGGTCGGAAACGAAGGCACCATGCACTCGCTGCGGGTAGCCGGTGCCGGGCGGCAAATAAAGCATGTCGCCCTGACCGAGCAAGGCCTCTGCACCCATCTGATCGAGAATGGTGCGCGAATCGATCTTGCTGGACACCTGGAACGCCACGCGTGTTGGCACGTTAGCCTTGATCAAGCCTGTAATAACGTCCACCGAAGGGCGTTGCGTCGCCAATACCAAGTGAATACCGGAGGCGCGCGCCTTCTGCGCCAGACGCGCAATCAACACCTCGACCTTCTTGCCCACAACCATCATCAGGTCGGCCAACTCGTCGATAAACACCACAATGAACGGCAATTCTTCCGATGCTTCAGGGTTATCCGGAGTAAGCGTGAATGGATTGGTCAGCGGTCGACCCGCCTTGATGGCTTCGCGCACCTTCTGGTTATAACCGGCAATGTTTCGCACACCGAGTGTCGACATCAGGCGATAGCGCTTGTCCATTTCCTGCACGCACCAGTTGAGCGCAGACGCGGCTTGGCGCATGTCAGTCACCACGGGCGCTAACAGGTGTGGAATGCCTTCATACACGGACAGTTCGAGCATCTTTGGATCAACCAGCAATAGCCGTACCTGCTGCGGCGTGGACTTGTAGAGCAGGCTCAGAATCATGGCATTGATCGCCACCGACTTGCCGGAACCGGTGGTGCCTGCCACCAAGACATGCGGCATCTTGCCCAGATCGGCTACCACGGGTTTACCGGAAATATCCTTGCCCATCGCCATGGTGAGCGGCGAATTCATGCCCGCATAATCCTGCGAACTGAGAATTTCGGACAACCGCACCGTCTGCCGCTTCGGATTGGGCAATTCCAACGCCATGTAGGATTTGCCCGGAATAGTTTCCACCACGCGAATGCTGACCACGGATAGTGCGCGCGCCAAGTCTCTTACCAGACTGGTGATCTGGCTGCCCTTTACCCCTACTGCAGGCTCGATCTCGTAGCGCGTGATGACCGGCCCCGGATAGGCCGCCACCACTTTCACTTCCACGCAGAAATCCTTGAGTTTGCGTTCGATCAAACGTGAAGTAAATTCCAGCGTTTCGGCAGACAAAATTTCAACTTCATGCACCGGCTGATCCAGCAGATGCAGCGGCGGCAGCGGCGAATCGGGCATGTCCGAAAACAATGGCACCTGCTTCTCTTCCGACACGCGTGCAGACTGTCTCACTTCAATCAGTGACTGTTCAATATAAATCGGCAGATGGCTCTCTACACGTTTTTTTTCTTCTTCCACCACAACCTGGCGCTCGCTCAATGCCTTTACACCAGCACGCTTGTCCTGCCAGGTTCGCCAAGTATTCTGCGTCCAGAAATAGAAGGCTTCAAGAACTGTGCCTAATCGATCAGTGAACCGCAGCCACGACAGACCACTAAACAAACTAAATCCGATGGCCATCAACACCAGCAGAAACAAGGTGACGCCGGTAAACCCCAGCAAGTGCGCCAACCCGTCACCCAGCACCATGCCCGACATACCGCCTGGCGTGAGTGGCAGCGGGGCTTTCAGGGTATGCAGCCGCAATGCTTCCAGTGAACTGCTGGCCAGCAACATCACGACAAAGCCGATCAGCGCTATCCATAAGGCACGACGGTCGAACAGGCTGTTTTGCGATATGCCGCGATAGTCCACCCATATCTGCTGCAACAGGAATGTAACCCACCACCAGGCAGAAAAGCCGAATACATACAGCAGTACGTCCGCCAGCCAAGCACCGAACACGCCGCCTGGATTATGTGTCACAGCACCGCTGGTACTATGCGACCAGGCAGGATCGTTTTGATCATAACCATACAGGATGAGAATTAAATAAATTGCCACCGCAACCAGCAGCAACAAGCGCGATTCGCGCAGCAATGCAGCCAATCGGCCTGATAGCGGATAAATTTTTTCAAGCCTGCTACTCAATAACGCCATAGTGCGTTCAAACCCCATTTTTTTGACTATGATACCTTAGAGCGAGTTGAAACTTTCCCGGCTCAGGATATCCTGACGCGCCATCTGCAGTAACAATTTTATAGCTTGCGCACGTAATCCGACACACAGGCTATTCTGTTTCTAAAAAATCAAATAATTTCATTTACAGCCTCTCAACTCTCAACCGAACCGTTATGTTTTTCAAGCAATTCGAGCTTGAGTTGCAACCCCACCCTCCTCGCATCCGGCTGCGGCTGCCACGGTATCACGCCAAGCAGCGGCGCAGCCAAGCGTTGCTGTAATGCAATAATATTATCTTGTAGCGCAAGCATCTCTGGATCCAGCACATTGGCCACCCAGCAGGCACATTTTAATCCACACGCCTCAATCACGCTTACTGTCAGCAGCGCATGGTTGAGACAGCCCAAACGCATGCCCACCACCAAAATTACTGGCAAACCCAATTGCAGTGCCAGATCGGCGGTGTCTTGATTGTTATTCAGCGGAACTCTTAATCCTCCCGCGCCTTCAATTATCACCACATCCGCTTGTGATGCCAGCTCGTGATATGACGTCAGGATGCGTGCAAAATCGATGCGCACACCAGCATTCTGCGCAGCAATGTGCGGCGCGATAGAGTTTATAAAACTATAGGGATTAATCTGACCATAGCTCACCAGAACATTGCTGGCCGCCTGCAATTGTTTCACATCCTGATTATGCCCGTCGTCATCGCAACCCACTGCCACCGGCTTCATGCCGACTACCCGCTGTCCTTGCGCAGCAAAAGCATACAGCAGTGCGCAACTGATCAGCGTCTTGCCGACTCCAGTATCAGTGCCTGTTATGAAGTAACTCATATTATCCCCGAATGCCCGGGTTTCCTGCGCTTAGGCTGGCGCAGTTCGACACATAGCGGTGCTGAATGAATAAAATTCGCCACAGGTATAAGGTCATACAACTGGTTCCAGCGAAATAGAAATGATTGCAATAATGATGGGGTCAAGATACTTAACGATCACGTTCCCCATAGTCAACAAATAAGGGGGATAACTGTATCAAGCTCGAAACCGAAATGAAGCTGCCTGGCGTGTAGTCAGGCGGGAGCTGCGTAGCAAGTGCTGCCTGCATAATGCAAAAAGAAATGCATCTTGTGATATGACATTTGGTATTTCTGTATTACTAACGATTTGTCTTTCAAATTTCACATAGCGCCAATTTTACATAGTGTTAATTTATGCACACCGCAACCTGAATAGATTGCGGTGTGCATATGAGGAAACATATTCAAGAATGATTTTCTAGTTCACATTTATTTCCGAACTTACTGCCCACCTTGAACACCAAGGTGACCGCCCGTCCCAAGCCCGCCTTTAACTTCTTGTGCTTTGTAAGAACGCACGGCTTTCACCAGATTGTTGTAAGAATCGGTGAATGCGGCAACGATCACTTTTCCTTCTGCAGTGTTGGAATAGCCTCCGCCTGCCCCGCCAAGCGCACTTCCGAACAGGCCGCCTACAAATCCAAAGTCCATATTGCGAGCACTGCCCTCAGCTGCAGCTAGCTGAACGCCAGAACGGTTATCCACCAAGGTCAACATGGTACTGGACTCTTTGGCAGACATACTGCCGCCCAGTAGAGCACCAACGGACCCAAAGAGACCACCAAGAGCAGCACCCGCACCTCCGGCATTCGTGTTACTGAACGTGATGGAAGGGCTCATGGAGTAGTCAGCCGCTACCATTTGTCCTTTTTGGAACTTGGAGCCCTTGCGCATCTCTCCCGATTCCGCCAATGCACGTTCTCCCATCATATTACCCATCGCACGGCCGCGGTCTACCACCACAAAGCAGTTGGACTGTTGAACAAGCATCTTTAGTACGGGAGTAGTGGATCCTAGTTTCATTTGTCCGGTCAAGACGCCATACCATGGGGCGTTGGTATCCTCAACGACGGCCAAGGTACCCAGAGATTCAGCACATTTTTCAAGCTTGCTGTTGGCGTTCTGTGATGTTGCGCCACCCGCAGAGCCTGTGGCTGTGGTTTTCGCTTCCTGAGACCCCATCTTCATGTCGGCACAACCCGCCAGGAAAGCACAACCCGCCATTAAAATAGAAACGACTGTTACGGTGGTTGTACGGCATAAATTGAAAGAATTAGCCTTCATAATTTACCTCCTTTTATATTTAAAATAATAAAACATGGCAGCAAATGATTTGTGATTACAAATTATTTACTCATTGCGGATGCAGCTTACCAGACTTCAATACTTAAAAAGTATACTACAACTTCAAAGCTGTACGACCTGCCCTGAAATGAGACTGTGTTCATATTCAGCCTTTTCTAATGAGGTTACGCATACGCCGTTGCCAGCCTCCGGGTGTACCCGTAATCCACGCACGTCGATATTTTCACCACAACTCAAGGTAAGGATGAGGCGTTAACACTCACCATCTGGTCAAACCGGAATTTAAGCTTCTGGTCTATCGTGCGCCATTGTCCAATATATTGGCTGGGTAGCTCATACCTCAGCGAGAAAACTGTTTTTACGATGGACTTTGATATAGCTGCGTCCGGTGCCGTGCGATAAGAGGTTTCAACTACGCAAATTGGATATGCGCTGTGAAAAAAATTCTCATCAGCACACCGAATGCGTACCAGTTCGTCCGTAGGGTGATCATGGCTAAAGAATATATCGGCTTTGCCGGATGGGTCGTAGTAATGCAACATCCCGGGCAATTCAGGCGAATCTGGTTGCCGCTTCAATCCTTCAAAAAAATATTTAAAGTAGTGATCCCACGGCCTCATATGCATAATGGAAGCGTGCATGCTTTGTCCCCATGCCAACTTTTCAAATTGCGCAAGATTCTCTTCCCTCAGTGGAGAAATATCCGGCAACATCGCGTCAATTTTGATTAAGTCGACAGCCAGTCTTTTCTTACCTTCAATCTGCTTTTGCGGCACGCCCCCCCAGCCGCGTAATTGCTGGTTGTATTCTTTAAAGTTATATACCAGCGGTACCTCAAAATTAACGCCATTCATACTTACGCGAAAATTAATTTTATTAGCCTCAGCCAAGCTAATGACCTTCCGCTGTGGGATAACCGATTGCTTTATCTTCCCTCGATAAAAAACAATCTCCGACCATACTGGCAGCTGTTGCCATGTCACCGCAGTGATCACGGCAATGGTAAGACTTCCCCACACCCACGGATTTTTGCCACGCATCCTTGCCGCTTTGGCCGCAAAGCAACCCAGCAAAATAATACCCAATATGATGGGCAGCAATCCGATTTTGAACACCATCATCATTTCGCCTGGCAAATTTTCAGATAACAACTTCCATATCGTTAACGCTGAACAAGATCGTTCGCGTTGAGCTTGTCAAAACACACTCCTTACAGATCAATAGCATGCAAATGGCTTCGACAGGCTCAGCCCAAACGGGGGACTTGTTCAGCATTGCCCTAAACCCAGTGCATAACTTGCAGTCAAGCCTACCATTACCACCCCATAAGAAAGTCGGCTGGCGATACAAAGATCACTTCCTTACGGCTCATGAATACCATCATGTCGGCTTGGATTACTACAGCTCGCCATCTAATTTTAGACCCTTTACAAGGCTAAATTGAAAATACCGATTCACCCAAGCTTCATAGTTTAAATGGCGTTTGAATAATATGCGCACCATCCGCTGTCACCCTCGACTTTGGCTTCCACGCATGGCCATAAATCACTTCAAAAGTTGCGGGCAGCTTGCCGTTTTTCCGAAATCGTTCGTAATTCTTCTGCAGAGCCAGCCAGGCAGCCTTGCCCATCATGCCTTGCCCACGTCCGGAAGTGGCATTGTGCGCGCCTATGCTGCGCAAATCCTGCATTACCGCTTTCACATTATCGTAAGTCAGCGTGATAATTTCCATGTCCATCACAGGCGCGGCAAAACCACTGGCCTTCAGCATGTCGCCGATGTCGTGCATGTCCGCGAAACGACTAACATGTCTGTGCTCATCCACGCTATGGAAAGCGCTGCGGAGTTCCTTGAGCGTATCCGGGCCGAAGGTACTGAACATCACCAAGCCCTCTACTTTCACTACGCGATGTAACTCGCTGAAGGTGGCGGGCAGATCGTTGCACCATTGCAGGGCCAGATTCGACCATACCAGCTCGATACTGTTGGCTGCCAACGGCAAGGCTTCGACATCGGCGCATACGTAGTTGTGCTTGCCAGTATCGAATAACTTGCGCCACCAGCTTAACCTGCTGCGCGATACATTGAGCATACTAATTGCCATGTCGAGCGCCAGCAGATGCGCCGCCGGATAGCGCTGCGCCAGCTGGCGCGTACCCCAGCCGGTACCACTACCGACATCCAGCACGGACGTTGGCTTCTGCTTTATATAATCCAGCCGTTCCAGCATGCGGCTGCACACTTCACGCTGCAATACCGCAGCGGTATCGTATCCAGTGGCCGCGCGATTGAAAGCCATCCGCACCTGGCGTTTGTCAATCAGGAAATCATCCATTTAAAAATGCCTCGATCCGTTGCACAAAAATATCCGGGTGGGATAAAAACGGCGCATGTGACGCGCCCTTGATGTTTAACAACTGCGCATTGGGCAATTGCTGCGCGAGATAGCCCGATGCTGCGGGTGAAGTCAACACATCGCGCTCGCCCGAAATAACCAAAGCAGCTTGCCTAATTTGCGGCAATATCGCACGCAGATCGGTATTGCGCAATATTTCCAAGCCCCCGCGCAATGCCACAATATTCGGTTCGCCGCGGCTGGATAGACATGCACGCAGATCCGCCAGCAACTCGCGTTCGTGTTCGCTGCCGCGCACCTGCAAGGCCATAAACCGCTTCAACGTCAGCTCATGATTTTCCAGCAACGCAACAGAAAATTCATGCAAGGTATTCACCGCCATCGCACATTCCCAGTCGCTACGCTGTACGAAGCTGGGCGTGGTAGCAACCAGCACGAGCTTGTCGATCTGGTGCGGCGCATGGTGCGCCCAGCGCAACGCAATCTGCCCGCCAAGCGACCAGCCACACAGCGCCAGCGGCTCATCGTCATATTCAGTATGCCAATGCTCGGATAGCCGCTGTACCAAACCATCTAAATCATATTGCACGATGATCGAGCTGGTACCATATCCCGGCAAGTCCACGCAGTGCACACGAAAGTGTTGCGCAAGTTGTGCCACCACATTGCCCCAGATGCCGCTGTGCATCCCCCAGCCGGGTATCAGTAACAGCGGCGCGCCGGCACCGCAACTTTCAATGTGCAAGCTCATGCAAGGCTGAAATCAATTGCGCCACATCCTGCTCGCTATGCGCCGCCGATAGCGAAATGCGTAGTCGCGCTGTTCCTTGCGGAACGGTTGGCGGGCGGATGGCTGGTACCCAAATGCCACGTGTGCACAGCGCTTCGCTCAAGGCTACCGCAACATTATTGTCGCCGACCAGCAGCGGCTGAATCGGGGTATCGGAGTACATCAGCATCCACGGGAGTCCGATCAGACCAGCACGCAACTGCGCAACCAATTTCCATATTTGTGTACGCCGCCACTCTTCTTTCTGCAATAAGAGCAAACTGGCCAGAACCGCGCAGGACAGCGCAGGCGGACTGGCTGTGGTGTAGATGTAGCTGCGCGCATTCTGTACCAGCGTATCAATCACCACCTGTTCCGCTGCAATGAAGGCGCCGGATACGCCCGCCGCCTTACCCAGCGTTGCCATGTAGATGATGCGCGGCGAGGCGAGGCCAGATGAATCTCTATGGTGAAATAATGAGCCGCGCCCCTGTTCACCCAATATACCAAAGCCATGCGCATCATCCACCAGTAACCAGGCATCATGCTGCTCACACAATGCCAGCAGTTCCGGCAACAGCGCAAGATCGCCATCCATGCTGAATACCGCATCGGTAATAACCAGTTTGCGACCGCTGCTTGGCTGCCCCAATAATTGCGCGAGATGTGCCATGTCGTTGTGGCGATAGCGGTGCACCTGCGCACGTGACAACAACATGGCGTCATTGAGTGATGCGTGATTCAGCTTGTCGGCAAAAATTCTATCGTTCCTGCCGACCAGCGCTTGCACTGCTCCAAGATTAGCCACGTAACCGGAGGAAAATAACAGTGCTGCGGGCTTGCCGACGAATGCGGCAAGTGCTTGCTCCAACTCGTCGTGTGCGTTGAAATGACCACTAACCAGATGAGATGCTCCCGCACCCAATCCATACTGCTGCGTACCCGACTGTAAAGCGGCAAGCAACTGCGGGTGATCAGCCAAACCAAGGTAGTCGTTGCTGGAAAAAGACAGAGTCGGCTTGCCATTTACCGTGGCGCGTGTGCCTTGTGCGCTTTGCAACAAGCAACGATGGCGCAGGAGTCCTTGGGCTGCGCGGGTGTCGAGTTCGTCCTGCAGCGCTTCAAAAGGCATTGAAATTTTCCATCACAAGCAAGATAGTTTTATCAATGCACTTTAACTTTTTGCCGCAAGCGGATACATACCCAATTTATCGAGTAGAACGCGGTCGCGCTCCACCTCTGGATTACCGGTAATCAGCAATTGGTCGCCATAAAATATTGAGTTGGCGCCCGCGAGAAAACATAAAGCCTGTACCGCTTCGCTCATTTGTTGTCGCCCGGCAGATAATCTCACTCGCGCCAAGGGCATGGTGATGCGCGCCACCGCGATGGTACGAACAAAATCCAGCGGATCCAGCGCTTTGGTGTCGGCCAGCGGCGTGCCTTCTACCTGTACCAGCAGGTTGATGGGTACGCTTTCTGGATAGGGGTCAAGGTTAGCCAGTTGCGCGACCAAACCGGCTCGTTGAGTAAGGCTTTCGCCCATGCCAACGATACCGCCACAGCATACATTCAATTCAGCATTGCGTACTCGCTCCAGCGTGTCCAGCCTGTCCTGATAATCACGAGTGGTAATGATTTCGTCGTAGAACTCAGGCGCAGTGTCCAGATTGTGATTGTAATAGTCCAGCCCGGCGTCTTTTAGCTGCTCGGCCTGGCCGTCTTTCAACATGCCTAGCGTAGCGCAGGTTTCCAGCCCCAGCGCTTTGACTTCGCGCACCATGTTCAGCACCGATTCCAGATCGCGCTGCTTGGGGCCGCGCCAAGCAGCGCCCATGCAAAAGCGGGTCGCACCAGCGGCCTTGGCGACGCTGGCAGCTGCCAGCACGTCGTCAAGCTCCATCAATGCCTGGCTTTTCACGCTTGTGTCATAGCGTGCAGCTTGCGGGCAATAGCCGCAGTCTTCTGGGCAACCGCCTGTTTTAATGGACAGCAACGTGGACAACTGGACCGCGTTGGGATCGAAATGCTCTCGATGCACCTGCTGTGCGCGATAGAGCAAATCGGCAAACGGCAGCCTGAACAGCGCCTCAACTTGGGCAAGGCTCCAGCACTGCGCTTCGCTTGATGGTTGGGAGGGTGCCGAGGGTTTGGAGGGGCGGGTAAATTGCACGGTATGAGTCGTCATGGCTTGCAGTCTAATGAATTACAATGATCCGGCATCATCCATGAAAGGGCGCGACCTTGTCAATTTTGACTCGTCATTTTTTGAACATCCGCACAAAATTGTGGCAAGGCCTGCCCGCGCAACCCTGTTTCCTGTGCGGCACCGCCAGCCGCAATGGAGTATGGTGCGCCGCTTGCGATGCTGATTTACCCTATTTGACTGCGGCATGTTGCCCGGTGTGTGCCCTGCCTACGCACGATGGCGCGACCTGTGGCCATTGCTTGCAACAAGCGCCGCATTTCGACCGCACAGTGGCCGTGTTCGCTTACGCTTTCCCGCTCAACAAGCTAGTGCAAGCGCTAAAGCATAATGAAAAACTGGTACTGGCGAGCGGCCTTGCGGACAAGCTGACACAGCGTATTGCGGTGCGTCCTGATTGCCTTGTTGCAATGCCATTGCATCCGATGCGTTTACGTGCCCGCGGTTTCAATCAGTCATTTGAGCTGGCGCGGCATATCGGGCAGCAGATGGATATTCCCGTGCTGCTGAATGCCTGCCAGCGCAAGCGCGATACGCCGCCACAAACGGCGTTATCACGAAAAGAAAGAGACAAAAATATGCGTCAGGCATTCATTTGTACGCAGGATTTTTCAGGCAAACATGTCGCCATAGTGGATGATGTAATGACGAGCGGTGCATCGCTGAACGCAGTGGCGCAAACCTTACGCAAAGCGGGCGCGCGCGAAATCAGTGCCTGGGTTATTGCGCGGACATTGCCGCATTCTGCTTCATAGGGTTATTATTCACAGCAATTCATCTCACGTTTTCTAGCCCCTGTCAGCAGACACCATCATCATTGCAGGGAAAAATTAGATGCGCATCTATTCAAACCAGAGGCTCCCATAATGTTTAATGTGATCCTCTTCCAGCCTGAAATTCCGCCTAATACCGGGAACGTCATTCGCCTGTGCGCCAACACCGGGGCGCAGCTGCATTTGATCCGGCCGCTCGGATTTTCGCTGGATGATAAGCAGTTGCGGCGCGCCGGGCTGGATTATCACGAATACGCCGATCTACGTGTACACGACGACCTCACCACCTGCCTGAAAACCCTGCCGGGTGCGCGTTTGTTTGCATACACGACCAAGGGCAAGCAGCCTTATCACGAGGTAAGCTATCAGGCTGGTGATGCGTTGCTGTTCGGGCCAGAAACTCGCGGCTTGCCTGCGGATATATTGGCATCGTTAGCACCGGAGCAATGCCTGCGCATGCCTATGTTGCCGAATAATCGCAGCCTGAATTTATCCAATACAGTCGCGGTAGCGGTGTTTGAAGCATGGCGTCAGTGCGGGTTTGCAGGGGCTGATAGATCGTTCTGTTAAAATAATTACAGCATGAACAAATGGAACAAATAAATGTAGTAAATGGGGTCTAGCCATCTGCGAAGTACAACAGAGTTTGTTGGAATGTTAGAACTGACCCTATGCGTTATGGCAATTAAGTCATACGATTAACTTACGCGGGCGTTAAAAATGTTTGAGCGAATAGTTGGTGATGCAGCGAACTGTGCTAGGGGGTTGATCGGCTTAGATGAGAAATTGCTAGACAGCAGCTTTATGGGGATTTTTAAGTTTAAAAATTTCAAACTAATTATTTCAGAACTTATACAAATAAGGCTTAAGGCTCCGCTGAACAAGCCTCGCATTTCCAAGATTCCAATTACGAAATATGCGTGATTGTGCAAAAAGGCAAGTTCAACCCGCTTTGGTTTGCCCTTTCGGGCTGCTCCTTGGGCATTTCGCCCGCCATTTGCCCGCTATGGGCGCACCTGTGCCATCAATCGATTTCGAGAC
>CAIRGS010000139.1 GCA_903878125.1 uncultured Nitrosomonadales bacterium
AACTAGAAGTCTGATACATGTTGAAATCGGTTACAGAAAAATATGCCATTTAGTAAACTGTATTCAATTAGTTACGGTGCGTTTAAGTTCGAATCTCCGGACGGGACTGATTTGATATGAACCATAGGGGCTATATACAAATACTTAAAGTAGGCTATGTAACTCACTGCTCTTTAGCACCCCCAGAGTCACCCATCGAATAGTCTGAATGGGCTATAGCGCATCCTTCTGGCATGGATTACATTGAAAGGCTAACTTTAATGACATCGTAGAAGATGCTCTGGGCATCGCAGTTTCATTGCAACTACTATGAGTGGTCCGAGGGTCACAAAATGAATCGCTGGTACATTCAAAACCAAAACCGCATGCGAGTGATTTGCGGCTTCACGTTACTCGAGTTGCTGGTCGTGATGGTTATCATAGGTCTGCTGGCCAGTTATGTTGCACCCAAGTATTTTTCACAAGTGGGTAAATCTGAAGTTAAGGCAGCACAAGCTCAAATTGATGCGCTCGAAAAAGCATTGGATCAATACCGTCTCGACACTGGGCATTACCCGGCCACTGAACAAGGACTGGCCGTTTTGGTAACGCGTCCATCCAGTGAACCCAAATGGCAGGGTCCTTATCTCAAAAAAGGAGCACCGCCCGACCCATGGGGAAAACCATATATTTATAAATATCCGGGAGAACGCGCAGAGTTAGATTTGTATTCTTACGGTAAAGATGGCCAGGCTGGCGGTACAGGAGAATCGGCAGACATCACGAATTGGTAGGTTGAGATGCTCTATGAAGTGAAAGCTGTTCTTTCCGGGAAGGGGACGGTGTTCCTAAAACTTGACGCGGATAGCGAGGATGCTGTTCGCCAACAGATTGTGACGCAGGGTGGAATAGTACTGAACGTGCATCGGAGTTTTTCTAACTGGATACCAAAATCCAGGTTACGTTTCCCACTGGCACATTTCAGCCAAGAACTTCTTTCCTTATTGGCAGCGGGGCTCAGTTTGGTGGAGAGCATCGAGACGCTGCTGGAAAAGGAAGAAGATTCCGGTGTGCGGAACGTCATTCAAGGCCTTCTCGCACGGATCTATGAAGGCGTTACCTTTTCACATGCGCTGGAATTTTATCCGCAAGTGTTCCCCGCTCTGTATGTGGCAACTGCACGGGCGAGCGAGCGTACCGGTGATCTGCCAGAAGCATTGACACGTTTTATTACTTACCAGACTCAGATGGACTTGGTCCGCAAGAAGTTGGTTGGTGCCTCGATATATCCAGTACTTCTGCTGGTGATCGGGCTGCTGGTAGCATTATTTCTGATGGTTTTCGTTGTGCCAAAGTTCAGTGCCATTTATGAGGATATTGGGGGGGATCTGCCTTGGCTCTCCGTGCTCCTGATTCAGTGGGGACGTTTCGTGCATGAACACGGCTGGCAACTGGCAGGCGCTGGAACGATAGCATTATGTTTGATTGTCTACGCAGTGACGCGACCGATGTTCATGGCGCGAGCGCTACAACAACTATGGCGCATCCCCGCTATTGGAGAGCACATGCGGGTGTATCAGCTTGCTCGTTTTTACAGAACACTGGGCATGTTATTGCGAGGAGGCATTCCAATTGCGAAAGCGCTGGAAATGGTGAGCGGACTTCTGCAACCACATTTCCGGCCAAGAGTAAAAGCAGCTGCCACAAGTATTCGTGAAGGTAGAACAATCTCCAGTGCAATGGAAATGGAAGGACTGACTACCGCAGTTGGCAGCCGCATGCTGCGTGTCGGAGAGAGAACAGGTCTCATGGGGGAAATGATGGAGCGCATTGGTAATTTTCACGATGAAGAAATTGCACGCTGGGTCGAGTGGATGACCAAGCTGATTGAACCATTGCTGATGGCCGTGATCGGCGGTGTGATAGGTGGAATCATTATTCTCATGTATATGCCGATATTCGGGCTGGCAGGAAGCATCAATTGATTCAGACGATGGATACCACGAATCAATCTCCAGAAAAACTGATGATCGATATGCGGCAGCTTGGCGAGGCGCGTCGCGAATCCCTGAGCCGGGGTGTTCCGGTAATAAATGTCCTGGAAGAAACCTGTGGTTATGCACGAAACATACTGATAGAAGAGCTCGGCCGGATTCTTCGAATGCCTGTGTTGACGATGGAGGATATGAGAGCCCTTGACCCGGCATTCGATACGTTGTCTTTTAATGAAGCGCTCAGGCAGGAGTGTGCATTATTCCGTCGTGAGGGAAAATACTTTCTTGCCGTCGGCAACCCATTTTCACCCAACCTGAGATCATGGATTGAAGAGAATATTGCTGTAGCGGCTGTGTGGCATTTAGTGCATCCAGCCGACCTGTCTGCTTTTTTTACGCAGCAGGAGAAATCAATGCGAGCGATGGATAGTGTTCTTCCAGCCACGGAACGTAGCACAGCGCAAACAGGTGTAGAAGATCTTTCCTTAAAGACGATTAATGAAGGTACCAGTCCGGTTGTGAAACTAGTGCATTCCACGTTGTATGACGCACATAAATCGCTGGCAAGTGACATTCACTTAGAGATGGTGGCTGGTGCACTGTCGATCAAGTATCGGATCGATGGCGTATTGACTCTGATCGGCGTGGTGCAAGGTGCAGACATAGCCGAACAGGTGATTTCTCGCATTAAGGTGATGTCTGATCTGGACATTGCAGAGCGCCGCGTACCCCAGGACGGACGCTTCAAGGTTTCAATTCAAGGGAGAGAGATCGATTTTCGTGTTTCTATCATGCCGAGCATGTTCGGTGAAGATGCCGTATTGCGTATCCTTGACCGACAAGCACTTGCCGATCATATCGAAGGCTTGACGCTGAACTATCTTGGTTTCGACCAAGATACGATGATAAGTTTGCGCCGACTCAGTTCTGAGCCGTATGGAATGTTGCTGGTCACTGGCCCAACCGGTAGCGGGAAGACTACGACACTTTATGCTGCAATTTCTGAAATCAATCATGGCCACGATAAGATCATTACGATCGAGGATCCTATCGAATACCAGTTACCCGGCGTGTTACAGATACCCGTTAATGAAAAAAAAGGATTGACCTTTGTCCGGGGTTTACGCTCGATTCTGCGTCATGATCCAGACAAGATTATGATTGGTGAAATCCGTGATCCCGAAACAGCACAGATTGCGATACAGGCAGCTCTGACCGGGCACCTCGTCTTCACTACCGTTCATGCGAATAATGTATTCGATGTGATCGGTCGTTTCTCGCATATGGGAGTCGACCCCTACAGTTTCGTTTCCGCATTGAATGGAATTGTCGCACAGAGGCTCGTTCGCTTGCTTTGTACCCATTGTTCAGTCGAAGAACGTCCGGATGACCCCTTGATCGAGGAGTCAGGGATCAGCCTGGAATTGGCTAGCAGCTTCCGGTTTCGTATAGAAAAAGGATGCGGTCAATGCAGGGGCAGTGGTTACCGAGGACGGAATGCAATCGCGGAACTGCTGATACTTAATGATGAAATACGTGAGCTCATTGTGGCGCGAGAGCCCATCCGGCGAATAAAAGAGGCTGCACAATTAAGCGGCACTCGTTTCCTGCGTGAAGCGGCCCTTAATATGGTCAAAGATGGGCGGACAAGTTTACGGGAGGCTAACCGTGTCACATTTGTGGCGTAATCAAATCCAGGCTTTTTTTGCTCCGGAACAGGTTGACTTGGTGGGCTTGCGCCGCGGCATGAGGCCGATACAGGTTGTCCGGCTTGCGGCGCTCTGCGAGCAATTTCCAGATTTACCGGTCTGGGAGGGGGCTCTACAGAAATTGGATCAGATGATCGTAGATGCTGCTGGAGCAGAGATTTCCATCACCATTTCCAATCACTTTGTTCGGTATACGGTTATACCGGCACAGACAAAGATTGCCAACCCGGCCGAATTGAATGCGTATGCCGTTTTTCACATGCGTGATGTATATGGAGATCGTGCCGAAGCATGGGTTCTAGGATTGAGTTCCTGGGATCCATGTAGTGGTGCCATCTGTGCAGCAATAGATCGCGGTCTGATCGAACGATTGGAAGAACTTACCAGACGCCGCAAGGTAAAGCTGAAATGGATAGAACCTTATCTGACATCAGCATTTGATCGGTGGTGTAAATCGCTTGACGGTAAAAGGATGTGGTTTGCCTTGATCGAAACTGGGCGTATCTGCCTTGCCTCATTGTCGGATGGAGCATGGCAGAGAGTATGTAACCAGAGGATATTAGGGAATGCCGAGGAAGAGTTGCTTGCAATGCTCGATCAGGAAGCGGTACTTTTTTCCAGGCTCAAGCAATCGGTCGAACAGGTGCATTTATTCGCACCGGGACATCCCAAAATAAAATTGCCGGATGGTTGCGGCTGGCAAGTTGTTCCATTACAGAACGTAGGCATGCCTGCGCCAGCGCATTTTCCGTCATTAGCCGTTGTCGCGAGCAGAGCAAAATCATGCGCAGCCTGAATCTTAAATTCCCAGGTACCGGTCAAGATGCACAGGCCAGAGGAAAAATCGTCGGATATACCCTATTGTTGATGGGAACACTTGTTTTAATGGGTGTTCTGTATCAGCTCAAGGTGGTCATGGATGAGATGGCTTACTGGGATTCACGCATCTCCGGTATCGAACGTATGTCGCAACGAAAAGTAGCGCCGAAGATTTTGTCAGCCTCTGGAAACCTGGATATAAAGAAGGAAGTTGCAAGGGCAAATGTGGTGCTGAGTCAGATTGACTTGCCATGGGAATCGCTTTTCGATTCTGTTGAATATGCATCCGGCCTCAACGTTGCTTTGCTGTCGTTTCAACCAGATGCGGACGGTCGTATGCTGCGAATTGGCGGGGAGGCAAAAAATATGACGGCATTACTTGATTTCGTAGGTACTTTGGAGCGTGAGTCTGCTCTTGAGGATGCCTATCTGCTCAAGTATGAAGTCAAACAGGATGACCCGCAGCAACCAATTATTTTTTCTCTGATTGCGTCATGGATCTAATGATCCTGAACAAGGCGCTGCTGCGGGCGCGCTGGGAAATGCTATGGCTAGGCACGGCTGGAAAAATCGGCATTGGGTTGTTTGTATTCTCGGCTGTGTTTTTTCTTGCAGCAGTGTCTCCGCGCTACGAAGAATCAAACGAACTCATGGATAAGGCGAAAGCGATGCAGGTACGCCTGCGAAGCGCACCAGTTCTGGCCTCGCGCGGAAAAATGGAAGGTGATCAGGCGCTACAGATTTTCTATGCTTTCTTCCCACGTATCGATTCGTCACCATTCTGGATCAATGAACTGGTGAAGGTTGCAGAGCAGAGTGAAGTACAGATCAGCGGAAGCGAATATCGTATGGTACGCGAAAAGGAATGGAAGCTCGCACGTTATGAAATTGTATTGCCGGTTCGCGGCAGATATCCGCAACTGCGCGCATTCATTGCCGATGCACTTCGTGCCGTTCCCGCAATGGCGTTGGTCGATGTTGCAATCAAACGCGAAAATGTAGAGTCCGAGTTACTTGAAGCGCGTCTCAGATTCAATCTTTACCTGAGTGAAGGTAGGAAATGAAAAGAACCAGGAAAGAACGTACATTGCTGGTGGGAGGTGCGTTGCTGACAACAGTCTTGACTATTCAGTGGATAAGCAGCGATGACGCAGGTGCGGATCCAGGGCAACCTGCAACAGAAGAGCGGCCTTCATCCAGCGGGCCTGGGACAACTGCCAAGAGCGACGAGACCAAATATCTTGATATTGACCGGTTGGAGCGTAGAAAATTCAGTTCTCAGGCAGGCGATATTTTCAGCCATAAATCCTGGGTTCCTCCGCCTCCTCCGACGAAGTCAGGGCCGCTGCCGCCACCACCCCCGCCGCCACTATTATTTAAATATCTTGGCAAAGTAATAGAGGGAGATGAAACGCGGGTGTTTCTTTCGTTGTCGGATCGCAATTACATCGTTAAACAAGGAGAACACATCGACAGCCGCTATCGAGTGGATGAGGTGAACGACCATATGATCACATTTACTTACCTGCCTCTTAGCGCAAAACAAACTCTCTTGATTGCTGACGAAGTAATGGGAAACATCCAGTGAGAATTGGTCAATACATTACGGCCATCATGATACTGGCTACGTTTAGCGGATGTGCATCGAATAAGGATTTTACCGAAGGTAACCAGCTCATTACCGAGGGGAAATTAGATACTGGCTTAGCCAGCCTTGAAAAGGCTGCTCGCAAGGAACCGGATAATCTCGAGATTCGTGCGGTGCTCGCTCGCCAGCGCGAGGCAGTAGCACGACGTCTGCTACTTGAAGCAGATAGTGCCAGGTCATCGGGCGATCTTGATGTTGCCAGCCAAGGATACCTCCGCGTGCTCGAGATAGCCCAACGCAATGATCGTGCTCAGGCAGGATTAGAGGCAATTGAAACTGATCGTCGCCACATTGTCTTGCTTAAACAAGCAGGGGAATTATTGGATAACAATGATCATAACGGTGCGGAAGCGAAGATCCGGCTGGTTATGCAGGAAAATCCGATGCAACGCGATGCCAGGAAGCTGATAAAACGGCTTACCGAACTGGGATTGCATGCCGACAAAATAGAGCCAGTGCTCAAAACAGCTTTTAAGCAATCAATCACCCTGGAGTTTCGCGACACCGGTTTGAAATCCATATTCGAGATCATGGCGCGTACGTCTGGCATCAACTTCGTGTTCGACAAAGATGTCAAGCAAGACACCAAG
>CAIRGS010000140.1 GCA_903878125.1 uncultured Nitrosomonadales bacterium
TGCCGCTGTCGTTCTTGGTCGAGCTCGGTGCGGCAATGATCGTGGCATCTACGATCGTGCCCTGCTTGAGAATCAGACCTTTGCGCACCAAAAGTTTGTTCACAGTCGCGAGGATGCGTTCGGCGAGTGCGTGTTTCTCAAGAAAATGGCGAAAGTTGAGGATCGTGGTCTCGTCCGGAATCGTGCCCCGAGCAAGCGAGAGACGGGCGAAGCGACGCATCGAGGCAATTTTGTAACGCGACTCTTCCATCGCCGGGTCCGAGAGCGCGTACCACTGTTGCATCAGGTGGACCCGCAGCATCTTAGTCAGGCGATACGGGTGCCGGCCTTTCCCGCCACGGGGGTAATGGCGCTCGATCACGGCTCCCAGTGCAGCCCAGGGAACCACCTTGTCCATCTCGTCGAGGAACACCTCACGGCGCACCTTCTTGCGCTTGGCATCCTGTTCCGCGCCGGAGAAGCTCAGCTGATCGGGCATCGGTGGGCTCCGCGAATAACTGTGCCAACAGCAGCGCATGGGCTGGCGTGGGCGGCACCTAATTAAGAGAATCCTTAAGTCTGAAATTACCCCACCCTGAAAAATGACCTTAATAAAGCTCAACTTCCCAAATACGGATAGGCAGACAAGATGTCAAGTTCAAAAGAGAAAACACCAGCACGCGGCAAACTCAGTTTGGGCAACCAAGCATTTCGCGAAGGTAATTTTGCTACCGCCGTTTCATTTTACCATGCGGCCATAGACGCTATGCCCTGCCTACGCCATGTTATCGAAGCTAACTTGGCCTTGGTTGACAAGAAAAGTAATCTCAATCAGTCAGATTTAGACGCCACCGTTGGAAGTAGCGAAGTAGTACGAGTACAGTCTTTTTTCCCCGTTACCTCTGTACGTAATCAAATAAAAAATCCAGCGATAAATGCTCCGATACCCACAATAGAATTTGATGCGACAAAAGAATCGTATCGGCCGTACAAAAAGCT
Organism: uncultured Nitrosomonadales bacterium; assembly: GCA_903878125.1. Lineage (GTDB taxonomy): Bacteria > Pseudomonadota > Gammaproteobacteria > Burkholderiales > Gallionellaceae > Nitrotoga. The sequence continues at coordinate 979 of CAIRGS010000140.1, forward strand.
TTCGCACATAGCGCCGCATGTAAAGTTAATTGCCAACTATTTGCCCCAATTTCACCCATTCCCTGAGAACGACGAATGGTGGGGTAAAGGATTTACCGAATGGACCAATGTAGGGAAAGCTGTTCCTAACTATGATGGGCACTATCAACCACATTGCCCGATTCATTTCGGATACTATGATCTACGTATAACGCAAGTCATGGAGGATCAGGCTGCATTGGCCAAGGAGTACGGAATTTCCGGATTCAACTACTATTTTTATTGGTTTGCCGGAAAAATATTAATGGAAAAACCGTTGTTGGCGATGCTGGAGAATAAGAATATTGAAATGCCATTTTGTCTCACTTGGGCCAATGAAAATTGGACCCGGCGCTGGGATGGGCAAGAACAAGATATCTTGATTAGCCAAAATCATAGCATTGAAGACTCAATGGCATTCATTGCACACCTTGTTAAGTATTTTAATGACCCACGATATATTTGCATTGACGGCAAACCAGTGCTTATTATTTATCGAGCCAGCATCATTCCTGATATTCAACAAATTGCTCGAGAATGGCGAAATGAAATACAACGCCATGGCTTTAGTGGGTTGTATCTCATCTCAGCTCAGACATTTGGGATTAAATCGCCAGAACCATTTGGATTTGATGCGTCGATGGAGTTCCCTCCCCACACGGTATCAAGCACCGACATAAGGCATGAGCTGAA
>CAIRGS010000141.1 GCA_903878125.1 uncultured Nitrosomonadales bacterium
TCAGATACCCGCGATACACAACGGTCCATCTCAGCGATGAACTCAAGAGCAAGACCAACTCGCTTGGTTTCATACCACGCACTTGCTTCGATGAACTCTGCACTGGCGGCACGATGAAAAGTAACGGGCAGGCTCATTGCCTGATTTTGGCAAGAGCAGTGGCCTTTACTTCACTCCATGGAACTACATCACTGGGATTGGCAATGTGGTCTGCGAGGCGGCGGTCAAGTTCCATTTTTTGCGCTTCGGTCAACGATGGCGCGGCACCACGACCAACGATACCGTCCCAGATGGCTTCAACCAGTTCGATCTGCTCGTCAATGTCGAGCACGCGAGCTTGCTGCAAGAGTTGAGTGTTCATGATCCGGGCTCCGTTCAGTAACAATGGGGCAATTCTAGCGTTCATCTTTCCCTATGTCGAACATATGCCTAACGTAGCGCGGTAGGTTGGCTAAATGAAATAAAGCCCAACATCACAAGGGGAGCAATTCATACGCCACCGACGTGTCAATGCAGCGGGCGGCACACAAAAGCAAGCGTAGTTTAGTCGCCTCCCTGTGATGTTGGGCTTCGCTTGCTCAGCGCCAACCTACTGCGCTGTCGTGCTCTTCAAATAGATGAGAACAAACCAGTTTGCTTAAACAGATTGCAACACCTGTAACGGCGACATCTGTGCCACGCGCCGCGTAGCCAGCCATCCTGCCAAGGTCACCGTAACAATCCCGCCGCCCACGCCAACCAGCCAGATTAACGCGCTCGAATGATAAGGAATTTCCAGTACTTTGATTGCCAGCACCCAGCCTAGCAAAACCCCACCTGCTGCAGCGAACAGGCCGCTCAATGCGCCCAGCACGGCAAATTCAGTCAGGTGCAATCGCCGCAAATAGCGGCTGTCGGCCCCCAATGTGCGCAGGATGGCGGCCTGGTGAATGCGTTCATCTTGCGTTGCGAGCAGCGCAGCGTATAGCACAGCCAAACCGCTCAGCAGGGTAAACAGGAAAACCGCGCTCATGGTTTTGGCTATTTGATCCATGATTTGGCGGACTTGTTCGATCACCGCATCGGTATCTATCAGCAGCAGGTTGGGGAAGGCTTTGATCAACGCATCGCTTGCCTGCGCCTTATCAGCTGGTAAATAGAAGCTGGTCAGGTAGCTCGCTGGAAAATCTTTCAGCATATCGGGCGCAGTGATTACGTAAAAATTCACCTGCATGGAATCCCACTGTACCTTGCGCAGGTTTACCACTTGCGCACTGAACGAGCTGCCCGCCACGTCATAAGTCAGTGTATCGCCCATGTTGATACTCAACGTTTTGGCTATTCCCTCTTCCACCGACAACACCGATGACGCGCCCTGCCCCCACCATGCACCCTGTACCAAGGCATTATCAGTTGGCAAATGATCTGACCAGGATAAATTGAACTCGCGTTCCACTAGCGCACGGGCACGCGCCTCGAGGTAATTGTTCCCGCTGATCGGGTGGTTATTGATTGCTATCAGCCGCCCACGCACCATGGGAAACAGTTGTGGCGCGGGTAATTGCTGCTGTGTGAAAAAATTATTTATCGCGGCGCGCTGATCGGGCTGGATGTTGACAATAAAGCGATTCGGCGCATCCGGCGGCATGCGGCTACGCCAGCTTTCCATCAGGTCGGCACGCACAAAAGTAAGCAGCAGCAAGGCCATGCCGCCTAAACTTAATGCTACAATTTGCAGCGCATTAGTGCGTCCGTGCCTGGCCAAATTCGCAAAGGCGTGACTCCCGCGCAGGGGTAGCCAGGCCAAAGCGCGTACGGCAAGCCAAGCCAGCAGACCAAACAACAACATGCCACCTATCAAGCCGGCCAAGACAGTCAAGCCCAGCTTGAGTGAACCGGCCTGCCACAGGAATAGCACGCTCAGCACAGCAGCACCTGACACATACAGCAAGCCGATGCGCGCCGGGGGCATGCCCAATTCACGGCGGATAACGCGTAACGGCGGCACTCTTTTCAACTGCCACAACGGCAAGAAAGCAAA
>CAIRGS010000142.1 GCA_903878125.1 uncultured Nitrosomonadales bacterium
ACCTGCCCCCCATTTCCAGCCATATGGAATGCTATCGTCATTTTTATCTATGGGAAATGCTTCAAGAAGCTCATTCAAATCGCGCTCAACCTGGCGCTTTGTTATCGAGTAACCCGCATCATTCAGTGCACGAGTTAGCTCGGTCGCCGTTTTACCGGAACCTCTAGATGGCAACTGCTTCAATAATTCAATTTGACGCAGAAGTACTGATGATTTGTAACTTTTTGGCATATTTTGTTGGCGCGCAGTTTACAACTGACAACTTGTGTTCGTTGAATTTTGACCAGGCGTTTTTGTAGTGGTCAAGTAATTTCGGACACAACAATAGGGTTTTTTGCTGCCCTGCTCCGCTCAAAGACGGAGGGCGGCAGATTGCCCAATAATGAGTGTATGCGATTACATTTATAGAACCCTACGATGTATGCGGTGATATCCATTTTAGCTTCCATTTGATTGGCAAATTCGCGATGCAAGACGCGCTCCATTTTGAGGTTCAGGAAGAAACGTTCTGCCACTGCGTTGTCCCAACTCTTCCCCCGCCACTGGTTGGCATTGCCATATTGCCATGAGTAGTGCGGGAAAATAACTGGTGAGTAAAGCATCGCGTTGCCAGAATTTATGGTCAACATAACGCTCAGTTCATTTTGTGACAGCGGCCATTGCAGGGTGAGCATTACCGCCTGCATAATTTTTTCGAATCCGGCTTCGGATTGCGAAACCGTGAAATATGGCATACCTCGTAACTGGATCGGATGGTTGTTATTCAGCACTAAATTTCCACCTAATACAACGTCATCCAGCACCAAGCCATTCGTATCAGTCAATTCGATCACACTGCCAAAACCGCTGAGAATTTTCTCATCCTGGATATAACGGCCAGCATAACCATCGCAACTCGGCATCGCCAATGCAATACGTGTGAGAAAACTTCCTTGTAATGCGCTATCGAAAGTGTAACTAACGCATAAGCAGTTAGCATTCAGGCTAATGCGTTTTTGTATGGTTTTGCCACCAAATTCGGTGCGGAATAATAAACTTTCTGCGTTCGATTCGACCAGTTCATAAGCAAGCTCAACTTCTTTGTCATCCAGCAGAAATAAATCGCGAAACAAGGTCTGTGCATGACTATCTGCCATCAAATTTGCCGCAGTGATTTCATGCTTGAAAGCCACGCGATCATGCGCTGAAACAATACCACTACCTTCATGCGACTGCGTAGCCTGGCTGGATTCAATTTTACGGAAATAATGCTCCAACTGGCGGCGCAGGGTATCGCCAAAGTTGTGGTGCAATTGATACGAATCAAGTTCGGATATGCTGGCGCTACCGTCAAGTTTCACGATCGCTTGCAGCATTGCGTTATGCAGAAAAACTTCATCGTGGCCATCACTGTCAGCATCGGTGCAAATACAGGCTGCACGTGGAAGAATCTTATCCAGCAATGATTCCAGCTTGACGATTGCGCCGTACACTGCACGGCGCAGGTGTGGCAGATACAACCCGCCGAACAAGCCATGCCAGTATGCGTCGTTGGCTTGCGCAATATAAAGTTCGTCAAGCATCTCAAGTGTGCGCTTCTCTTCCGGCAGGGCATGCAAACGCTCAGATAGTCCCAGCATGCGCTTGTGCATCCAGTTCGATTCAGGATAGCGGGTGAAAAAATTCTTCCAGATTCCGCCGCGCAGAAAAGCCTTGCGCTCTTCGTAATGGCCGCTTGCTTTTTCCGTATGGACCAAATCGGCATAAGTATGTGCAGCAGACACCGGCAAAGTCCACTCGTTCATTTCAATGTAAGAGGTGGTAGGCAGGTATACAATACCACGAGTTTTTTCGTTTGCGTGATAGTCACTATAGGTGTGTGTGGTGATTTTTGATGAAGCCAGCACCCCACGAATAAAATCTTCCAGCCATCCTTTTTCATAAACCCACGCGTAAGTTTCTGGCCAGATGCCAAATTTTTCGATGTCATCGAAATATACGGCTGCTGCTTGCATGTCGGGACACGTCAGGCTTTCCAAATAGTCAACCACATCATGAGCAGGAGAAAACGGCATGCGGTAGCGTAACGCCTCTGAAATTGGAAACAGATCGAGTTTGCGGCCGTCCTCTTCGGTGGTGAAATAACCATTCAATTCTTCAACGCGCTTGCCGCTGCACAAGAAGTGGTAATCATCTACTGTAACGTACTTGATTTTGGAATCTGATAAGGCAGGCACTACCGTTGCCTCCCACACGCGTTCGGTTAACCATGCGCCTTGTGCCCTGGTACCCATTCTGGTTTCCAGTTTGTCAGACAACCTGACAATCTGCCCGATACGATCACAGTTGGGAATGGCCGCTAGAACCGGCTCGGTATCCCCGCCACCGAACATCTCAACTTGGCCGCGTTGTACCATCTCAGTAAGTAAAGCCATATCTTGCGGATATTTATTAAATAAGTAATCGAGCAGCCAGCCGCTGAAATGTACGGCAAAACGAAACTCAGGATAGCGATGCAAGATATGCAGGAACGGCTTGTAGCAACGCTGATGCGCGTCTTCCACCACTTCCGGGAAGTTGCCTACCGGCTGATGAGCATGAACACCAAATAGCAAGGAAACTGTTTCGTGTTTTTTCATTTCTCGGACTCTGTGTTAATTACCAATGACATCGAGATATCACAAAAAGTATTAGCTACGATTGATATGCCGTGGGCTGATATTAGCCGCCAGACAAATGCGGGTGCGCCATCAAGAACCGCGACGCATCGTACCACCTGCTTCAGGTAAACCACCACCTTGGCTGATTGGAGAATTTAAGATGTCCGGAACTGGTAATTTCAAGTAACGATATAACTGCATTAAATTACTGCGATAGAGGCGATCAAAACTTTTCACCGCATGGTCTGGATTGTAATCACCAAACCACCAAAACCAATCGGAACTTTCGCATGAAGCCAGCTGTTTTTCTGCAGCCAAGCAATCTGCCTCGTTCAAACGGCCGCTTGCCACCACCAAGTCATAATTTTGTTTCACCATACACAACAAATCCCAAGCACGGTTCTTGTCGGGAGAGCCTATCCAAGTGGAGAAATCACCGTAAACCCAACTACCGGCAACAAGACGCGATATCTCCCCTTCCTTGGCAAGCTGTTGGTTTTCTTTAGTATCATCAAGCCGATCCAGATAACTGCAATAAGTCGTGGTGCTTATTGATGAGTGTGCTTGTAACACCGAATATAAATCGGTAAAGAAATGATAGCCGTTATACGGATAATATTCCCAAGCGTTTTCTCCATCAAGGATAACACTGACCACTGGCGCTTCGCCCTCAGGTGCCTGCTGTGCAATCGCTTCGAGCTGAGAAACAAAATGCAGTGCGGCATCCTTGCCATTCCAACGCGAGTATTCAAAACCGATCAAGTCGGATAAGCGGTCATCTCGAAAGAAACAGCGTACACCTCTTGCTGTACCTTGCAAATGATAGGGGCGATAGAGATATTGGGCGCGCTCAGGCAAGTAATGCTCTGCAGTGCGCAAGCTGTTAGCCAGTACGCCTTCCCCACTCGCCGTCCAGCGGCATTCTTGCACCGCAAACACTTCCAGTAACTCAGCTGAAACCGCACCTTCTGCTGGCCAGATACCGCGGGGAGTGACGCCAAAGCGTGCCTTGTGACTTTTTTGGGCAGAATGAAGATGTGTCTGGACGCGTGATTTTCCACCGGGATAACATTTCGAATGCGGCAGGCTAATATCCGGCTTGCTATCACGCGCACTATTGATATCCAGCAACAAAGGCGCAAGCGGATGGTAGTGAGGTGTCGTGGAAAGTTCAATTTGACCGCTATCGGCCAGCTTGCGATAACGTGGAATAATGCCGGTAATGACTTGTCCGATCAGGTCGAATAACAACTTGCGCTCAGCATGATTAAAACCTTCGTTCTTGCTCATTAGGCGAATGACCAAGTCGTGTTCGCGACGCACGCTTTCGCCACACCACACCAAGTGGTACCAGGTCAACAAATCGGCAAAATATTGACCAGACAGATAGTCAAGCTCAGTACTGCCGCCAGGTTCGAGCATTTTATACAAGTCAGACAGACGCTTGTAGGCGTGATACGGCGCGACCATACTATGATGGTTGCTGCGGAAACAACTCGTCAAAACCAGATCGCGTTCCGCTGCGTTCAGGTCATTGAGATTCTCACGCCCCAGCAGTCGCAATAACGGGTCGCGCATCTGGCCGGTTGTGAACTGCTGATCGTAATCTTCCAGTTGATCCAGCAAAACCGGCACGAAATTCACTATCGCCTTCACCTGAGGATGCTGTTCCAGATGATATGCCATGTCGGTGTAATCCTTGATCGCGTGCAGATAAACCCACGGCAACAAGAAGTCTCCACTGGCATGATCGCGATAATCTGGCTGGTGCATGTGCCAAAGAAAAACTAAATCGAGGGGGTTGGCCATAAAAATTCCATTTAAACAAATAAAATTTAACGCACGCGGTGCACCTCCTGGCCCAGCATGTCGGGGGTGATCAAAGTAATACCGTTATCACTTACAAAAAAACGTCTCGCATCTTCCTCGCGGTTTATCCCGGCGGTCAAACCTTCCGGGATTACGCAACCTTTGTCCACCACTACGCGCTTGAGCGTTACATTGCGCGACACCTTTACGTTTGGCAAAATTACCGAATCCTCGACATTACTGTAACTGTGTACGTGCACGTTAGAGAATAGCAGCGAATTACGCACGCAAGCGCCGCTGATGATGCAGCCTCCCGACACTAAAGAATCCACAGCCATGCCACGGCGAGTAGTATCATCGAATACAAATTTGGCCGGGGGTAATTGTTCCTGATACGTCCAGATTGGCCATTCCTGATCATACATATTAAGGGCAGGAGTTACCTTGGTTAGTTCCATATTAGCTTCCCAGTAAGCGTCTATAGTTCCCACGTCTCGCCAATAGGGTACTTCGCCATTCAGATTTACACAGCTTTCCTCAAAGCTCTGCGCAAACACGCGGTAGTTCGCGGATACCAGATGCGGGATGATGTCCTTACCGAAGTCATGGCTGGAATTCTTATCATCTGCGTCCCGCACCAATTGTTCGTATAGAAAGTTGGTGTTAAATACATACACACCCATGCTGGCCAACGCCAGATCAGGGTTTCCCGGGGTCGGAGTGGGGTGATCAGGCTTTTCGTTAAAATTAACTACTAGTGATTCCCTATCCACACCCATTACGCCGAATCCACTAGCATCCTTGATAGGAACTTCGATACAGGCAACAGTCATATCGGCCTGCTTTTCCACATGGAAAGCAAGGAGCTTGCCATAGTCCATCTTGTAGACGTGATCGCCCGCCAATATCAGCACGTAATCGGGATTGGTTGCGCGCATGATATCCAGGTTTTGGAATACCGCATCGGCCGTGCCCCGATACCACATTTCCTCTATTCTTTGCTGAGCCGGCAGTACGTCGATGAATTCGCCGAACTGGCCATTCAGGAAACTCCAGCCGCGCTGAATATGCTGGATCAAGCTGTGTGATTTGTATTGCGTCGCAACACCTATCCGTCTGATGCCGGAATTCACGCAATTTGACAGCACAAAATCGATAATGCGAAACTTGCCGCCAAATGGCACCGCAGGTTTGGCTCGCCAATCCGTAAGTTGATGCAGACGAGAGCCGCGCCCTCCTGCTAGAATCATGGCGTAAGTGCTTCTAGTTATCGAACTCACAAAACGTAGTTTTTCAGATGACGGCATGATTCCCCTCGTTGTGGTTGATTCTGAATCTTGTTCAGAACTGTATCAGATTGTAATTATAGCCGGGTCTTAATTGTGGTTATAATCACCTCACCATGAGAAAGAGTCTTCGCATCAAACCTGATCCGCGTGCTGAATTATTGTTGCAAGGGCGACTGCATAATCCCTTCGCTTATCTTGGCCCACATCAGGAAAATGAAAAATATGTAGTTCGGGTATTCAACCCTAACGCAAGTGAAATTTGGCTGAAAACCGCACATGGCATTGAAGCGCTGGAACGCGTTCATCCAGACGGTTTATTCGAATGGCATGGTAACGAAGAACCGCGCCATCCCTATAGCCTGCGCATCAAAGAAAACAAACCAGGACTAAACAACGGTACTGATCGCTTGATGCATGATTGTTATGCCTTTGCACCACAAATTTCCGACTTCGATCTGCACCTTTTTAACGAAGGAAAGTTACATCAGGCCTATCGCGTACTGGGCTCACGTGCAATGCAAATTGACGGCATTCCAGGTGTGCGTTTTGCAGTTTGGGCACCAAATGCCCAGCGCATCAGCGTAATAGGCGAATTTAACCGCTGGGATGGTCGCATTCATCCGATGGCGGCACATGGTTCCAGCGGCGTGTGGGAGTTATTTATCCCGGAAATTGAACAAGGCATATTGTACAAATTTGAGATACGCAATCACGACGGTATCTTGCTGATCAAAACCGACCCCTATGCCAACGCATTTGAATTGCGACCTGGCACTGCTGCTCGCGCTGGGTCTGCTATCCGCCACACATGGAAGGATGCAGAATGGATGGAGCAGCGCAGCAAATGGGACTGGCTTCACGCCCCTCTTAATATCTACGAAATTCATGCGGGATCATGGAAGCGTCACCCGGACGGGAATTTTTATACCTATCGCGAGCTGACTGAAAATCTTGTTCCTTATCTCATAGATATGGGCTATACCCATGTTGAACTCATGCCTGTTTCTGAGCACCCACTCGACGAATCATGGGGTTACCAAGCGACTGGCTATTTCGCCGCAACCAGCCGCTTCGGATGCCCTGATGATTTATGCCATTTCATAGATGCCTGTCATCAGGCCGGAATTGGCGTGCTGCTCGACTGGGTGCCAGCGCATTTTCCGCAGGATGCATTTGCGCTGGCATATTTTGATGGCACCGCACTATATGAACATGAAGATCCGCGCCTCGGTTTCCATCAGGACTGGGGTACGCACATTTTTAACTATGGTCGAAAGGAGGTTAAAAGTTTTTTGATGTCGAGTGCGCATTACTGGCTGTCGCAATTTCATTTCGATGGCCTGCGTGTGGATGCGGTGGCTTCCATGTTGTATCTCGATTATTCGCGTAAGGAAGGTGAATGGCTACCGAACAAATATGGCGGGCGGGAAAATCTCGAGGCCATAGAATTCTTTCGCGAACTGAACATCATGGTACATGATGTTTTTCCGGGTGCATTGACGCTAGCTGAGGAATCGACCTCATGGCCGGGGGTTTCGTGCCCGGTATATCTTGGCGGACTCGGCTTTTCCATGAAGTGGAACATGGGCTGGATGAATGACACACTCAGCTTCATGCGGTTAGACCCGATTCACCGCCGCTATCACCTTAATCAACTTACCTTTAGTCAGCTTTATGCTTATAGCGAAAATTTCATGCTGCCGTTTTCACATGATGAGGTAGTGCATGGCAAGGGTTCGCTACTCGACAAGATGCCCGGCGATAGCTGGCAAAAATTTGCCAACTTGAGGTTATTGCTTACTTATCAAATGACAAGTCCGGGCAAGAAGCTCACTTTTATGGGCAATGAATTTGGCCAAGGACGAGAATGGAGATCGAGCTGGGAACTTGAATGGTGGCAGCTTGGCCTCGAGTCGCATCGGGGCATACAAAGCTTGGTGCGCGACTTGAATCATCTTTACCGTAACTTGCCGGCTTTGTATGAACAGGACTTCGAACAAGATGGTTTTTCCTGGATTGATTGTCAGGACGCCGAACATTCGCTGCTTTCTTTCATGCGCTTTGGGCGAAATGGCGAGACCGTTGTAGCTGCATTTAATTTCACCCCTGTTCCACGTCACCGCTACCGCATCGGAGTTCCGTTCGATTGTGCGTATCGGGAAATTTTCAACAGCGATTCACACTATTATGGCGGCGGCAATCTCGGAAATTCCAGTGATCTTCATGCCACATCTCTGCCCTGGATGGGGAAACCCTATTCCATCGAAATAGAATTGCCGCCACTTGCAGGCATTATGCTAACGCCGGCACAAGCATAAAACTAAAGTTACATACGCCTTATTGCCTTTTATTGACCTTTGCAATTTATTGAAATAAATGCATCATTCTCATCTTTGCGATGAATGACGCAGAAAAATATTCTGGCAATAGTGTAAATGTTCAATCAATAATATTAAGATAACCATGTCGACTTTAGTCCATTCGCCAGCTTGGCAAGCTTTAACCGCTCATCAAACAGAAATAAGTCATCTGGCCATGCGCGAGATGTTTTACGATGACCCGAAACGTTTCGATAAATTTTCTTTGCAATTGGATAGCCTGCTGCTGGATTACTCGAAGAATCTTATTACCGCAGAAACACTCGCACTGCTGTTGAAACTTGCACGCCAGTCAAAACTCGATGACTGGATTGCTCGCATGTTCAATGGCGACAAAATCAATACTAGCGAACAGCGTGCGGCGTTGCACACTGCATTGCGTGCTCCCCGAGGCACTTCGGTTTATGTAGATAGCAAAGATGTTGTGCCGGACGTACATCGCGTACTGGATCATATCCGCCACTTTTCCGAAGCAGTTCGCAATGGAACGTTCTGTGGGAATACCGGCAAACCATTTCGAGACGTGGTAAATATCGGAATCGGTGGTTCCGCTTTAGGGCCGCTGATGGTCAGCGAGGCGCTCAAGTCTTATGGCAGCCCGCTATTGAACGTGCATTTTGTTTCTAATGTGGATGCTACGGACTTGGCAGAAACATTGAAACGTCTCGAACCAGAAACCACTCTTTTTATAATCAGCTCAAAAACATTTACCACACTGGAAACACTTACCAATGCCCATTCAGCACGCGCTTGGCTGGTTAAGCATTTGGGTGCTGACGAGGTTGTTGGCAAACATTTCGTTGCAGTCTCGACCAACATCGCTGAAACCTCCAAGTTTGGCATTAACCCGGAAAATGTGTTTGAGTTTTGGGATTGGGTTGGCGGCCGTTACTCATTGTGGTCGGCTATAGGTTTGCCCATTGCGCTTTATATTGGCATAGACAATTTTGAACGCCTGCTTGCCGGTGCTCATGCCATGGACAAGCACTTTCGTGAAACTCCCCTGGAGCGAAACTTACCGGTAATACTGGGCATGCTTGGCATATGGTACACCAATTTTTTTGGCGCAGGTTCATATGCTATCCTTCCCTACGATCAATATCTGCAACACTTTCCAGCTTACTTGCAACAGCTAGAAATGGAAAGCAATGGCAAGCACGTAGACCGCAATGGGCAGGTAGTTGACTATGCCACCAGCATGGTGATTTGGGGCGAACCTGGCACCAACGGCCAACACTCCTTCTATCAACTGATACACCAAGGCACGCGCATGGTGCCTGCCGATTTCCTCGCGTCGATTACCAGCCACAATCCGATAGGAGAACACCATTCCATATTGCTGGCAAATTGCTTTGCACAGACTGAGGCACTGATGCTAGGTAAAACCGCTGTGGAGGCACGTGCTGAACTTGAACTGCAAGGCCTAAGTGGTGCAGCGCTGGAAGCGCAGTTACCTTTCAAAGTATTTCCGGGCAACCGTCCAACCAACACTTTGCTGTTTGATCAGCTGGATCCATACAATATGGGAATGCTGGTTGCTCTGTACGAACATAAAGTGTTTGTGCAAAGCGTAATCTGGGACATCAATGCTTTCGACCAGTGGGGCGTTGAATTCGGCAAGCAACTTGCCGGTAAATTACTGCCTGAACTTCAAAGTAACGAGCACGTTTTTGTGCATGACTCTTCAACTAATGGCTTGATCAATCACTTTCTCGCACGCCGAGTTTAGATATTTAATTGTAGAATTATTCAGCCATAATCCAGCCATGCTAAAAAAAATAAAAGTTAATGACGTCCGTTTAGGCATGTACATGCATGAGATCTGCGGCAGTTGGATGGATCATCCTTTTTGGAAACGTTCATTCAAGCTGACTGATGAAAAAGACCTTATTACCCTCAAAAATTGTGGGGTGGACGAAATATGGATAGACACTAGCTTAGGTATGGATGTCGATACCGGTGTGACAGCACTTTTGCAAAATGAAGAAGAGTTAAATGTAGAAAATGATCTGAAGAACATCGAACAATCCCCGCAAAAAAATACAGTGCTGGTACCTTTACAGGTCGAGTTAATTGCTGCAAAAAAAATACACAGCAAGACAAAGGAGGCAGTAATCTCCCTATTCAGCGAAGTACGCATGGGCAATGCAATTAATCTTGATGAAATGGTATCGTTGGTAGCGGAACTAAACCAATCGATAAAACGCAATCCCTCTGCATTGATAAGTTTGTCCCGACTAAAAGATGCAGACAACTATACCTATTTGCATTCTGTCGCCGTCTGCATACTGATGATTGCACTAGGGCGGCAACTGGGACTGAACGAATCGATGCTAACGCAAGCTGGCATTGCCGGATTGCTGCATGATATCGGCAAGGTTTTTATCCCCGACGAGGTACTCAACAAGGCAGGGAAATTGACAGATGAAGAGTTCAATATAGTTAAAATGCATCCGCAAAAAGGTTGGGAGCTTCTCAAAAAAACTAGTGATGTAAGCGATTGTGTATTGGATGTCTGCCGACATCATCACGAGCGCATAGATGGCATGGGTTATCCAGACAAATTATCCGGTGAGGCGTTAACTTTATTTGCGCGTATGGGCGCAGTATGTGACGTATATGATGCAATCACTTCAAATCGCTGCTATAAAAAAGGATGGGAACCTGCGGAATCGATCCGCAAGATGGCAGAATGGAGGAATGGGCATTTCGACGAGGTCATCTTTCATGCCTTCGTTAAAACGGTCGGCATTTATCCAACCGGCACCCTGCTTAAGCTTAAATCCGGCCGCCTAGGCGTAGTGACTGACCAAACGAAGAATAGTTTGGTCAAGCCCATAGTGACAGTTTTCTTCTCAATCCGTTCAAACGCACATATCCTGCAGGAAATAATCGACCTGTCGAAATCGACAGACAGTATCGTCAGTTTGGAAAATCCTCAGCAATGGAAATTTAATTTAGTCGAAATTATGGGTGTCTAGTGCCAGAGATGCGCGCATAAAACATGTAATTTAGCTGCGATTTAAAGCCGGTTCGATTCATTTACAACACGGCGTTACATCAGGTAATTGAAACTGCCCTGCCATAATTGAGTAATCTGGCGCTGGATATGTGATAGCGGTCAAGCCAATAGCCACAGCCTGAGGGCTCATGTGCTAGCCATGAGTCAACAATGCCATCGAATTTAACTACCAGTCCGATATAGTTTCCACGACCATCATGGCGATAGTTATCCACATGACCACGCTCGGCTGCGTGACGGCCTTCGTCGAAAACGCGATTATGAGAACAAGATGACAGGTTACGGGTCTGCATTGCTGATTTTTATTGCCCTACCTCGATAGTGTGATCGTGAGGAAGATAAGGTAAAGGCCGCCATTTACCAGCAGCGTCCAAACCGGCAATCCGCCCGAACGTGCATGGAACCGGAGCCACGCGGCAGCGACCAAGGTGACAAGTACACCGGTCAATACTTCTACACGCGGTTGCCAAGGTGTCAGCATAATTCCAATAGCTGGTAACAGTGTTCCTTGGAAGACCATTGCCCCGGTAATGTTCCCGAAAGCCAACGTATCTTTACCACGACGAATCCATAAAATACTATTTACCTTTTCGGGAAGCTCGGTCGCTATCGGGATAATGAGCAGAGACAGCAGCAGTGCAGAAACGCCCAATATGTGCGAAGTACCCTCTATACCGTGGATGAATCCCTGGGCACCAAAAATCAGCAATGCCAATCCGATACCTAGTTGCAGCAAAATGGTCCACAGATTAGTCGACAACCCCAGCTTGGCAAAAAACATCTTGCCCTCCGCCGAAGTGCCATGCCCGCCTTTGACCAGCATATTCGAGGCACGCAACGTAAGCATGATGTAAACGAAATAGGTGAGAACCAGTGCAATACTTAGCGCGCCACGGAGGGTGCGCGCCTCCTGCGGAATGTACATCGCCACCGCAGCGAGAATGAAAGCGAACAGGAAAAAATTTAGATCACGTATGAAACCGCTATGCTCCGGTCGGACATGGCCATTGACTCCACGCCGATGAAGAATGGCAAATGCCATAAGGCAAGTAGAGAGCATCGATAGCATTAGCGGTGCGCCCAGAATAGCGCCGACACCAATTTCTTCGTTAATACTGATATTTTCTGTACCGGCGAATAGTGCGAGCAGTGGAACCATTGTTTCGGGCAAGGCCGTCCCGATGGCAGCAAACACGGAGCCTGTCACGCCTTCCGATATTTTTAGTTGCTCTCCAAGGTGCTCTAATGCATTAGTAAAAAGTTCAGAGGCTGCAAGAATGATAAAGAGCATCATGACCAGCTCAAAAACCAGGTTCGTCATACGTGTTCCTTCAATATTTCATGCAAATGTCTTATTCATGCTCCGCGCCTTGAAAAATCTTTAAGCCGAAAACCGAGCAACCACAGCACGGCGAAATACGCCGTCATGCCCATAATTACCAATCCAGTTAGCCGCCAGATACGCATCCAACCGCCGCTGGTGAGCCAGCTTTGTTCACTCCCCATACCAAACCAGAGCGTCAATCCCAGCATCAGCATTGCCACACCCAGCTTGGCGAGAAACTTACCCCAGCCAGGTTCAGGTTGGTAAATGTCACGCTTGCGCAGCAGGTAAAACAGAATGGCGGAGTTAAGGCAGGAACCAAGGCCGATGGCCAGCGCCAACCCTGCATGTTGCAGCCAACCGATGAACAGCAGATTCATCGCTTGGGTAGCAAGCAAGGTGATGATGCCGATCTTTACCGGAGTTCTGATGTCCTGACGCGCATAGAAACCCGGCGCCAGAACCTTCACCGAGAGGATGCCGATCAGGCCGACGCTGTAACCGACCAGCGCGTTGCGCGTCATAAGAACATCATGCACAGTAAATGCACCATGATGAAAAAAGGCTGCCAGCAGTGGCACCGCTATCATGCCTAGCGCGAGTGCTGCGGGCAGGGTCAGCATGAAGGTCAGGCGTAACCCCCAGTCGAGCAGCTTGGAGTACTCTGCCGGATTGCCATCGGCGTGATGTTTGGATAGCGATGGCAGCAGAATGGTGGCAATTGTCGCACCCAGCACGCCGGATGGAAACTCCATCAGACGGTCGGCGTAATAAAGCCAGGATACGCTGCCCGCGACCAGAAACGAGGCGAAGATGGTGTTAATGATAAGGCTGATCTGGCTGATCGATACACCGAATACCGCTGGCCCCATCTGTTTAATGATGCGCCACACGCCCGCATCTTTCAGGTTGAGGCGCAGGGTCGGCAGCATGCCGATTTTCTTCAGAAATGGCAGCTGGAATGCCAGTTGCACAAACCCGGCTACGAACACCGCCCATGTCAGCGCCATGATAGGCGGATCAAAATACGGAGCCAGCCACAGCGCAGCGCCAATAAAACACAGGTTTAGCAGAATGGGAGTAAATGCAGGCACCCAAAATTTATTGTAGGTATTGAGTATCCCTGACGCCACGGAGACCAGTGAAATGAAAAATATGTAGGGAGACGAAATGCGCAGCAGTTGGACGGTAAGATCAAATTTCGCCGTCGTCGCTACGAAACCCGGCGCACTAATGTAGATCAAAATCGGCGCAGCAATTATGCCGATGAGCGTAACCAAGAACAGAATGATTGCCAGCAATGTGGTGACATAATCGACCAACAGCTTGGTTTCCTCGTGCCCTCGGCGGTTTTTATATTCACCCAGAATGGGCACGAAGGCTTGGGAGAATGCACCTTCCGCGAATAAGCGGCGCAAAAGGTTGGGTAGCTTGAAGGCTACGAAGAAAGCATCGGTTGCCATACCCGCACCGAAAATGCGCGCAACTAATACATCGCGGGTTATGCCAAGTATGCGCGAAACCAGCGTAAAGCAGCCTATGGTACCAAGAGCTTTAAGCAGGTTCATTTATAATCCGTTTGGAATGCACATGTGTCTTGAATCAAGGTGCTCTTTACACAAAGCCTGAATTTTCTAGTAGCACAGATATCACGAATAATCTGTCTATCTGAACTTGCCGTAAGAGCATATTTAAATGCTCAATCTGAGCGTTCATGAATTAGCTTGATGGACATATGGAACTTTGCAAGCCGGGCAAAGTATTGTAGCAGGGATATTGCAACGCAATAACATGCAAGACTCACTCATATCGTGAAACTTGCTGAATGAAATTTCAATTTTCTCCTTCAGCATTTGCCATACTGGGTCATGCTTAAAGCTACGGCCTCAGCGGCCTGTATGCCGTCCACAGCAGCGGAAAGTATACCGCCTGCATAACCCGCACCCTCCCCTGCCGGATAGAGTCCTGAGGTATTCAGGCTTTGAAAATCTTCGCGACGCTTAATGCGTACGGGGGATGAAGTTCGTGTTTCCACGCCAGTAAGCACGGCATCGAACATGGCAAACCCTTTAAGCTGTTTATCAAATGCTGGGATGGCTTCTCTTATCGCTGCAATAGCGTAATCCGGTAGCGACGTAGAAAGATCGCATAGGTGAACACCTGGCGCGTAAGACGGCACAACAGACCCAAGCGAGGTGGAAGGCCGACCCGCGAGAAAATCCCCCACTTTTTGTGCCGGTGCATGGTAATTGCTGCCACCAGACTCGAAGGCGCGTGCTTCCCAGTACCGTTGCAACTCGATTCCGGCCAAAGGATTTCCCGGATAATCATCAGGGGTAATGCCCACAACAATCCCGCTATTGGCATTGCGCTCGTTGCGCGAATACTGGCTCATGCCGTTGGTAACGACGCGGCCTTCCTCGGAAGCAGCCGCTACCACGGTGCCGCCCGGACACATGCAGAAGCTGTAGACTGAACGACCATTGTCACAGTGATGCACCAGTTTGTAATCAGCCGCGCCCAGCAATGGGTTACCAGCGTTCTTGCCAAAGCGACAGCTATCGATCAGCGGTTGCGGATGTTCGATTCGAAAACCTATGGAGAATGGTTTTGCTTCCATGTATACGCCGCGCTGATGCAACATATGGAAGGTGTCGCGCGCACTGTGCCCAACAGCGAGCACGACATGATCGCTGGCAATGAATTCGCCACTTCCCAGTACCACTCCCCGGACTTGTCCATTGTCTATGGCGATATCTTCAACCTTGCTCTGGAAATGAATTTCTCCGCCCAAGGCTTCGATGCTCGCGCGCATTTCTTCCACCATTCCCACCAGCCGAAACGTGCCAATATGTGGCTTGCTCACATAAAGAATTTCCTCTGGAGCACCCGCCTTAAAGAATTCCGTAAGTACCTTACGACCGTAGTGTTTGGGGTCTTTAATTTGACTGTGCAGTTTGCCGTCAGAAAATGTTCCCGCACCACCTTCACCAAACTGCACGTTGGATTCTGGATTGAGTTTGCCTTGCCGCCACAGACCGAATGTATCTTTGGTGCGTTCACGCACGGCTTTACCGCGCTCCAGAACAATCGGACAGAAACCCATTTGCGCCAGAATCAGAGCCGCAAATATTCCACAGGGACCGGTACCAATCACGATTGGACGAGAAGTCAGCTTGGCCGGCGCATGGGTTACAAAACGGTAACTTGTATCGGGTGTAAGTGAGATATGCTTATCGTCTTGCAAGCGTTGAAGCAGAGCAGCTTCGTTCTTGACCTCCACATCCAGCGTATACGTAAAAACGATAGCCGATGGCTTGCGGGCATCATAGCTGCGGCGAAAGATTGCATAACCAATCAGCTCATCCGCGCTAATACCCAACCGTTTTAGAAGCGCGGTCTTGAGATCATCATCAGGGTGGTTTAAAGGAAGTTTAACTTCAGTCAATCGCAACATGCTCAGTATTCCGGATATATTCTGTAAGGGAGAAACAAGGCGCCCGCTAGTGGCAAACGATCATTTTACCGCAAATGTGATTATTAGGATTTAAGACTCAAGTAACACATGTGTTCATCCTGTAAGTCAGCCCGACCGGGCTACCACTTTGGATTCCCTGCAAAACGGAAATTTTAGCGCGCACCTCGTCAAGTTCATCAGCTGATGCTTTGCCTTTAGGTGTAGCTTTATGTGTGTGCCAGTCGATATTTATGACTTGATCAGACAGAACTGCACCGTTGAAACCGTCCGCATGGATTATGACTTTGAAGGGATAACCTTTAATTTGACTGATCATCGGGCAGCACACCATTGTTCCGGTTTTGCTGTTACAGGCAGCAGGACTAAGAACTAATGCGGGTTTATGTCCCGCCTGTTCATACCCAACTTGCGGTGAGAATTCCAGCCAAACGATTCACCTGCATCCGGAACAAAACGCCGCACCATTACCAGACTTCTCGAATGGGGCAGGATAGAAAATGGAGCCTATGGGGATTGTAAGATTTTGAAGTGTGGCATCAACCAATGTCATGAGCATCGATATTGTCCTCGATCACATTTTCTCCATGAACTGCTCAAGATGCGCAAGAAAGGCGCGCGTCTTGGCGGGCAGGTAACGGCGCATGGGCAGAACAGCCCAGGCGGGCACGGCTGGAAGACACCATTGCGGTAATATCCGCACCAAACGTTTGTGGCGCACGTCTTCTGCCACAAAATAATCCGGTAACGCACCGATTCCAGCACCGTCCAGCAAAAGCTGCTGGATCATGTCAGGTGAATTCAGGGTAAGCCGCCCGGGTGGAACACCATCCCAAGTATCCTTTCCACGTATTAGTTTCCATGGAACGGCGCTGCCTCGTGCCGAGAGCAAACGAACTGCCGCATGATACTCCAGCTCATCAGGATGCTGCGGTGCAGCATGAAGTGCGAGGTAAATGGGGCTGGCATAAAGGCCAAAACCAAGCTCGTCTATCTTGCGTGCCACCAATGTGGAGTCGTTTTCCAGCGCACCGATTCGAATGGCAAGATCGAAGCGTTCACCGATAAGATCAACTCGCCTGGAAGTCAGATCAAGATCAAGTTGTATCTCGGGATAGGTTTCGATGAAGGTGGCAATGGCGCGCGAGAAATAGTGTCTGGCATAGTCGCCTGGCATGGAGACGCGCAAGCGTCCGCGTGGCTGCAAATCCTGACTGCGCAAGAAATCTTGAGTGGTAGAAACTTCTTCTGCGACGCGTCGGCAATGATCAAGAAATTCCTGCCCGAAGTCGGTGAGTGTGAGGCTGCGAGTAGTGCGCAACAGCAGCCGCTGGCCAAGTGCTGCTTCAAGGTTCGACAAGCGGCGGGAAACGGTAGCTTTGGGCATGCCGAGATGTTCTGCTGCGCGCACCAAACTTTCTTGATCGACGATGGCGGCGAAAAGGATGTAGTCGTCAGCGGAGATGTTCTTTTGTTCCATTTGTGGAACAGTCTATCCCAATTTAATGGCTTTATCTATTTTATTGAGCCGTCTAAAATGTACTTACTTTATTTCCATTGAGGAGCCAACATGAACACCATCAACCAAGCAATGCTGCGCCAATCGCGCGGCGTCGATCGCATCATCGAAGGCGTTGCCACTTCGGACGGCGCAGGCGTGAAGCTGACCCGTGTGCTTACCGGCAAGCTGCATCAGCGCCTTGATCCATTTTTGATGCTGGATGCATTTGGCAGCGACAACCCGGACGACTACATCGCGGGTTTCCCGGATCATCCGCATCGTGGTTTCGAGACGATAACTTATATGCTGTCTGGACGCATGCGGCATCGCGATCACGCAGGACACGAAGGGCTATTGAAACATGGTGATGTTCAGTGGATGACCGCTGGACGCGGCATCATTCACTCTGAAATCCCAGAGCAAAAAGACGGCGTGATGGAAGGTGTTCAGCTGTGGCTCAACCTGGCCGCAAATCGCAAGATGGCCGAGCCGTGGTATCGAGACATCGCAAGCCATGAGATTCCAGAATACGTAACAATAGAAAATGTTACCGTGCGTGTGATTGCCGGATCCAGCAACGGTGTGGCTGGTGCTGTTACACGCGAAGATACCGAGCCAATGTATCTGGATATTCACTTGCCTGCAGGCGCTTCGTTCTCAACGGCAGTGCCTGCCACGCATAACGCTTTCATCTACGTCTATCGCGGCGCGGTGAAGGTTGGCGTCACGCTGGTGGAATCGCATCGCATGGCTATCTTGAGCAACACAACGGATGCCGATGGAGTGACACTCACAGCGACGGAAGATGCGCGGCTGATTATGATCGCCGGCAAACCGCTCAACGAACCGATCGTGCAGTATGGACCGTTCGTGATGAACACGCAGGAAGAGATCCATCAAGCGATGGATGATTTCCGCAACGGGCGCTTTATATAAGTTTCAAGTTTTTTTCTACTCAATAATAAAAGGAGAAATAATATGACTACTACCTTGTTTACCCCCACCACGCTAGGCAAACTGCAACTGAAGAACCGCATCGTCATGGCACCACTGACGCGTTGTCGCGCCGTCGGCAATGTGCCGAACGAACTGATGCAAAAATATTACCGGCTGCGCGCCGGAGCCGGCCTCATCATCACTGAAGGTACATCGCCTTCGCCGAACGGACTCGGCTATGCGCGCATCCCCGGACTATTTAACGACGCGCAAGTGCACGGCTGGCGACAAGTGACGGACAGCGTGCATCAGGCAGATGGCAAAATATTTGCGCAACTGATGCACACCGGGCGGGTCAGCCATCCCGCCAACATGCCAGCCGATGCCAGGGTGCTGGCGCCTTCCGCCATTGCCGCGCCGGGCGAAATGTGGACGGACAGCAATGGATTGCAACCGCATCCTGTGCCCACCGCAATGAACGAAGCCGACATTGCTCGGGCCATCGCCGAATATGCGGCTGCTTCCAGGCGGGCGATTGAAGCTGGATTTGATGGGGTAGAGTTACATGCAGCGAATGGCTATCTAATCGATCAATTTCTTAACACAGCTTCCAATCAGCGCACTGACCGCTGGGGCGGCAGTGTTGAAAATCGCATCCGCTTCGCCGTGGAAGTTGCAAAGGCTGCTGCCGTTGCTATCGGTGCAGTACACATCGGCATGCGCATCTCACCTTACGGTGTTTTCAATGGTATGGCTCCAGATGCTGAAATGGACGCACTGTATGAACGCTTGATTGCCGAATTAAACAGCATCGGTTTGGTGTATATCCACATCGTGGATCACAGCTCGCAGGGCGCACCGGAAGTTAGCCCAGCGTTGAAGGCAAAAATTCGAGCCGCGTTCAAAGGGAAGTACATTTTGTCTGGCGGCTATGATTTGACTAGCGCGAATGCCGACCTCGATTCACAGCGTGGCGACATCGTCTCATTCGGCCGCCCATTTATCTCCAATCCAGATCTGGTGGAAAAACTGCGCAATAATAGCCCGTTGGTTTCACCAGACTCCAGTACCTTTTACACACCGGGAGAAAAAGGTTACACCGACTATTAATGACTATGCCGGAGCCATTGCTGCTAGTCTGCTATTCAATTTTTAGCTGCTATCTTATGATTCGGCTCTGACCAACATATTTTGTTTGTTATTGATCCGGCACGAATTGAGCTTGACTACCGTTCGTGCTGAGCTTGTCGAAGCATAAGAAACCATTCACATTCCGCAACCAGTTCTACTGAATATAAAGGCTATGCATGAACAACAATACCAAAATAGTGGCTTTGATTATCGTCGGGGCTGCCCTGATGGCAATACTCGCTTTTTATTTCAAGGATAATCTCGCTCCTGCAGTGCAGTGTGCAGATGGTATGCGTAATCCTGCAAACATCAACAATTTCACCACCAAATATTGGGCTAACTCTGCCGCGTTTGAAGCCAGCATTGCGGCAAAGGGAAAGCTGTTTGAAAAACTGAATCCGACGCAACTTAAAGCTGTAACTGATGCCTTGCAGCAGGCGAAAAAATTCAGGGAAGTTGTAGTGGCTAGGTCTAATAGCTGTGCAATAACGAAGCTGCAATACACCAAATTCGGTAGCCGTTTTCAACAATTGGACAACTTATCGAGGCAGATCGATAGTCAAGCTCCTGCTCCAAATCCAACTGATAAAGACAAAGCCGAGCTACCCCGGCTAATTGACGAATATGTCACACTTAGCCAGCAGCTAGCTAAGAACTCCAATAACCAGTAGTAATCACCGGCCAGACACTCACCGACGACGCATCCGCTCATCTCACGCGCGGAGAAAGGTTAGATTAGAGAGCAGGTACTCACCTGCCCTCCCTCATCAGTAATGTCGAGAATTCATAATTAAGGTGGGCAAATCTTGACATCACGCATCCGGCCTAACGTTGCGTCAATATTTGACCCATTGAGGTTGTGTTCGGTACCGCACTGACCGACTTTAGCATTACTTTTATTATGCGTCATATTATCGAAATATTTGAGTCTTGCTGATTGAACCTGCCTGAATTGCTTAATTTAACTAATCAAACAAATCTGCAAGTCCGTCAGCGATGAAATGTAACTGCAGTAGTTACAAAGAATAAGTTTAATAAGTTAAGCCATGAAGAAATCTGCTGCTGGCAATACCAGCTGTACTTGCTCAAAGGAGGGAAGTTCCATGCATAAGAAGTCAATATATTTGCTTACCGCGTTAGCAATTGTCATGACATCGGGTGTGACATCAAGCTTTGCTAATGCTCAGAGTAAGCCGATGTCGAACCAATTTTGGTGGCCTGAGAAGCTGGATCTCAAACCTCTTCGTCAGCATGCAGCTGAGTCCAATCCAATGGGTGCTGAATTCAACTATGCCAAGGAATTTAAGGCCCTTGACCTTAAGGCCGTGAAAAAAGACATCGAAATATTGATGTCCACTTCACAGGTATGGTGGCCAGCAGACTATGGTCACTATGGACCATTTTTTATTCGAATGGCTTGGCACAGCGCGGGCACGTACCGCGTGTCTGACGGACGCGGCGGCGCCGGTGGCGGTCAACAGCGATTCGAACCGCTCAACAGCTGGCCTGACAATGTTAACCTGGACAAGGCGCGGCGATTGCTGTGGCCGATCAAGCAAAAATACGGCCGGAAAATTTCCTGGGCCGATCTGATGACCCTGACCGGGAATGTCGCGCTGGAATCGATGGGCTTCAAGACCTTCGGCTTTGCCGGCGGGCGCAAGGATGACTGGGAGCCAGACCTGGTCTACTGGGGGCCTGAGACCAAGTTTCTCGCGGATGAGCGTTATAGTGGCGATAGAACGCTGGAAAATCCTCTTGCCGCTGTTCAGATGGGCCTGATCTATGTGAATCCGGTGGGGCCGAACGGCAACCCTGATCCGCTCGCAGCTGCTCGGGACATTCGTGAGACATTCGGTCGCATGGCGATGAACGATGAAGAGACCGTTGCACTTATTGCCGGCGGGCATACGTTCGGTAAAGCCCATGGTGCCTACGACCCGGCTCAGTGCGTGGGTCCCGAGCCCGCAGCTGCCGCCATTGAGAAGCAAGGTTTCGGCTGGGAAAACAAGTGTGGCAGCGGCAATGCTGGCGACACCATCAGCAGCGGTTTGGAAGGCGCATGGTCGGCCAACCCTATTGCCTGGACTACACAATATTTAGGCAACCTGTTCGCTTTTGATTGGGTGCAGACGAAGAGCCCAGCAGGCGCGATTCAGTGGATTCCCGATAACAAGAATGGATCAAACATCGTGCCGGATGCTCACGATCCGTCGAAGCGGCATGCTCCTATTATGTTCACGACGGATCTTTCGCTCAAGTTCGACCCGAGCTACAGCAATATCGCCAAGCGCTTCCAGGAGGATCCAAAGGAATTCGAACGCGCCTTTTCCAAGGCGTGGTTCAAGCTGACGCACCGCGACATGGGCCCGCGTGCACTCCATCTTGGCGCTGAAGTTCCCGACGAGGTATTACTGTGGCAAGACCCGGTTCCAGCCGTCGATCATGACCTGATTAACGCAGAGGATATCGCTAAGCTGAAGTCTACAATCCTTGTCTCGGGGTTAACCATTCCCGAACTTGTCAGGACCGCTTGGGCGTCTGCCGCTAGTTTCCGCGGCACCGACATGCGCGGCGGAGCTAACGGGGCACGCATTCGCCTCAAACCGCAAAGAAATTGGGAGGTCAATGATCCGGATGAACTGGCAAAGGTGCTGAAACGTCTTGATGGCATTCAAGCAGATTTCAATCTCGCGCAATCGGGCGGCAAGAAGGTATCTCTTGCCGACTTGATCGTTCTGGGCGGAGCCGCAGCGATTGAGCAAGCCGCGAAACAGGCAGGTCATGAAGTACAAGTTCCTTTCACGCCGGGATGCATGGATGCATCGCAAGAGCAGACTGATGTGGATTCTTTTGCTGTGCTCAAACCGACTGCAGACGGGTTTCGTAACTACTTCAGTGCGAATAATCGTAGATCGCCGGCAGAAATGCTGGTTGACCGGGCGAGCCTCCTGACCCTGACAGTTCCTGAAATGACCGTTCTAGTCGGCGGCATGCGGGCCCTGAATGCAAATGCCGGACAATCTGCACATGGCGTGTTAACCGACCGGCCCGGGACCTTGAGCAATGATTTCTTCGTTAACCTGTTGGATATGTCGACCAAATGGACGAAGTCTCCAAAATACGATGGCATTTACGAGGGGCAGGATCGCGGGACAGGTACGCTCAAATGGACAGCCACCTCCGTTGACCTTGTTTTCGGGTCGAACTCAGAGCTACGCGCTGTCGCAGAAGTCTATGCAGCCGACGACGCACGAGAGAAGTTTGTGCGGGATTTTGTTGAAGCTTGGACTAAGGTGATGTCCCTCGACCGCTCTAAACTATGATACTGATGGGGAAATAGGCTGAAAGCTTCGTTATTACGCTCTAAACTTTTTCATTATGCACGGCTTTGCGTTCCAATCTTCAGTGACTCGCTGATGCCTTGGCGATATGACGTCGCTTGCAAGCCAAAAATGGACTCAATCTTGCTACTATCAAAGTGATAGTCATGTTCAAACTGGTACATCATTTCCTCGTTTTCGCAAAGCACTGGCATAAAGATACCCATGAGCCTCAGTATCCAACGAGATGGCACTTGAAGCTTGTATGGCTGATTTGCCAACTCACAGGCCATGCGAATGAAGCCTTCCCCCATAAGCGGCTCCTTGGCCGTTGGCAAATGCCATGTCTGGCCATATGCCTCCAGTGATCTTCCTAGCGCTGCTAATGCATAGCCGATGTCCGGCGTATACGTAAAGGTGTGAACGGCTTGCGGATTGCCTATCCACTGTGGCGATTTTCCTGCCTTGAGACGCTCAAATACCATGGCATGTGGAAAGCTGTTTACTGCATTGGGACCATAAAAGTCGGCCGCACGCACAATCATCGCCTGCAGATTGCCACTCCGCATTTCCTCTAGCAGCATGGTTGCAATCTTTGCCCTGACTTCGCCCTTCTTGCTGAACGGGTTGAATGGCATATCCTCAGTCATCAATCCATCCACGCGCCCATAGGCATATACGTTGTCCAAGAACACCAGACGGACGCCATGATGTATACAGGCATCAATAACATTGCGCATCACTTTGGGCCATTGCTCTTGCCAGACAGACATGTAGTACTTCAAGCCGGCCACCAGATAGGCGACTTCACTACCTGAAACGGCATTGTCGGTCGCACGTGCGTCCAATAGATCGGCTATGAAGGTCTCATCGGTCGAATTGACCTTCCGAGGATTGCAACTCGCCTGTCGGATGGCCGGGGAAAATGAAACAAGTGACCGAGATAGTTCCCGAGCAATGACGCCATTAGCGCCGAGTATCGTGTACTTCGCTCTCTACACTCCTTTATATCAAAACCTACGGACGCCCAACGCTGTTTTAATCAGTGAGAAGCACGAACAGGTTGCATCAGCCATTTTTAAAAAACTCAAACGTTGCATCGTCGCCGCAATGAGCTACATTAAATCTGAACCAAGGTGAAGACTCCTGGTGTGGCCGGAACATGTTTCCGGGAGCAAGCATGATTCCCTCTTTTGCTGCGAGGCTTGCAATTTCGGCTGCGTTATTTTGGTCATTCAATTTTGCCCAAACAAACATCCCGCCTTCCGGCTCACAATAAAGCGTAAAGCCAAGGTTTTCCAGTTTTGCAATCGTATTTTGTCGCGCCAGTTGCAATTTTGCTCGAAGCTTATCCAAATGCTTTCGATAATGGCCGTCAGTTAAGAGCTGATATATCAGCCGCTCGCTCACTTCCGAAGTGGTAAGACCTGTCAGTAACTTAACATCACAGAGGCTCTCTGCTATTTCTCGGTTACATGCGAAATATCCAACACGCAGACTTGCTGAGACCGATTTCGAAAAGCTGCTTACATAAATCACCCGATTAAGCTGGTCAAGCGTAGCAAGACGAGTTGCCGTCGCAGGATGAAAGTCACCATATATGTCATCCTCAACCAGCATCATGTCGTATTTTTCGGCCAGCTGAAGCATGCGATGAGCGACAGGCTGACTAATGCTGGCACCGCTCGGGTTGTGCAAAATCGTATTGGTAAAAAAGAGCTTGGGTTGATGTTCTTTGATCAACGCTTCCATCACGCAGGTATCAGGTCCATCATTGTTCCAGGGTACCCCGACGATTTTGGCGCCAAATGATTTCAGCCCACCAAAAAGAATGAAATATCCCGGATCATCGACTAAAACAGCATCCCCTGGCCGTACGAAGTAACGAGTTACCAGATCCATCGCATGTGTCACTCCTGTTGTCAGGATGATCTGCGAAGTATCCGCTACCACACCGATATTGGATAACCTTCTTTGAAGTAAGTCCCTCAGGGGTAAATAACCACCCGGCGTGCCATAGGCAGTAAGGAACTCTCCATCTTTCAGTGACAATGCCCTCAAACTTTTTTTGATGCCTGTTTCTACCATCCATGAGGCAGGAAGCCACCATGCTCCGGGCATAGTCTTGCTAGCACGATCCTTAAGAGAATTCCTTAACAGCCAAACGACATCTATTACGCTATCGAGTTTGTATGCCGCTTCCGATGAATCACGAGGTGCCGGACGAGATGAAACATAAAAACCAGAACCTTGCCTCGAATGCAGATATCCCATCGCCACCAGCTTGTCATATGCCTGGACAACAGTGAATCGGCTTATCCCGTGATTTTGGGCGAAACTTCGAATCGAAGGCATACGCGCGCCCGAGCGTATCGCCCTGTCATCTATCATTTTTTTGACGGCATTAGCGATCTGGTCAATCAGCGGTAAAGAATCGTTTGAATCTAAACTTAACATTGGCATGGTTAATGAACCGGTACAGGTTGGTCAAATATAAAAATAATTGTACCTGTATTGTCAGATTATTGTTCTGTAATGTAAGGGCTGAGGGATAAGGATTGGTGCGAAATATCTCTTGAGCAACTAGCTTCTCAGAGGACTTTAAAAAAGTGCGTAGCTTGACTGAAAAAGGAGTAAAAAAATGAATTCTCGATATGTTAAAGGATTTATTGCTGTGCTGGTTGGCATGGCACTGAACTATTTGGGAGATAAAGCATTAGGGGTCAATATCGAAGTATTTACTGGCATTTCCACATTTACTATTGCCTGGGTGATAGATATATTTTTGGTGCCTTTCATCGTGGGTTTGGAGGTATCCTGGATTTTTGGTCTAGGCGGGAAATGGTTGGCTTGTTTACCTCCACTATTTGTGCGCTGCATCAGCTTTGTCTATCTAACCTATTTTGAAAATTCTTCTACAGATGCAGACTTGTTTTTCCAAGTTCCCCTCGCCTACTGGGGTCCTTGTCTCATTTTAGTAGTGGAGGCTGCCAATTTTGGAGGAATTATCGGAGAGGTTTGGAAAGGTGTATATCGTCGTCCGAACAATGGAAATGGGGAAATAAACATGACCACCACAAATATAACAACTTAATCATTTGTTTAGTTAGTATATTTCAGTATTGCCGGGGGCAGTACATTGCCATATAAAAAGCCACCCCTTGTGACTAATTATTGCCTTAATAGAGAGGCCGACTGTAAGCCATTAGAAAGGATGAATAGCCATGATAAAATTTTTGCCATATTTTATTCTATGTTCGATTATAGCCATCAATATCAGCGCGTTTACAATAGTGCTGCAAATGGACCTAGTTCAGAGTTCGATCACTACTAAAACCATCTCGTGGATATTAACGGCATGCGCATGGTCTTTGGCATATATTTATCGTAACCGATAGTATTAAGCAGAAAATGGCCCACGATACG
>CAIRGS010000143.1 GCA_903878125.1 uncultured Nitrosomonadales bacterium
CTGTGCGATTCATCGCTCAGTACTCGCCACCCATCGCCCGCAGACGGAAGCGCAGCGATTCAATCTCATCCATTAATTCCAGCGCCAATGCCGCCCCGGCGAGACCAATATCGAAATCACGCTGCAAGCGCAAAGCCTTGCGTGTGCGGTGCAGACTGGCACCGGCGAAAATCCAGCGCGCCGAATCACGACCCTGCGGCTCTAGAACGCCCGCATCCAGCAGTTCAATGATCTGTTGATCATGAACGGAACAGGCGCGGCACAGATCGGCCAGCGTAAGCTGAGTTTGTTCTTCCAGTATGCATATGGAAAATTGTGACGAGCTATTTTCAGTATTTATTTCCCATACTCCTATTTTGGCACTCCCAGTTTGGTGCGCGGATTGAAATCACGTTTCTGTTCCAAATTCCGGTACAAGTCCTTCGCTGCTTCGGTATCGGCCGGTGGCAACGCGATGGACAGAATCACATAGCAATCGCCGGGCTGATTGCCTGTTATACCGCGTCCCTCCAGCCGCATCTTGCGCCAGAAATTGAGCCTTCGGGTATCTTGAGTTCCACGATACCGCCGAGTGTCGGCACCTTCACCGTTGCGCCCAGTGCCGCTTCCCAGGGTGACACTGGCAGCTCAAGATAAAGATCGCGGCCATCGACCCGGTAAAGCAGATGAGGCCGGAATTCGATCTCGAGATACAGATCCCCCGCTTTGCCTTCTCCGGCACCCGGACTGCCCTGTCCGCTGAGGCGGATGTGCTGGCCTGCGCGGATGCCTTTGGGAATGGCTACGTTGAGAATGCGATCTTTGGTGACGACATGGCCTTGCGCATCCACGACGGAGACCCGCAGCGTGATAGTCCGGGTTGCACCCTGAAAAGTATCTTCCAGGTCGATGAGCACCTTGGTATGATGATCCTCGCCTTTAGCATGCGGAGAAGCGCGTCCCGCTGCACCGCCTTGAAAGTTCTTGCCAAACAGGGATGTGAAAAAATCGCTGTAGCCCGCCGTATCACCCCCGGTGGAACCCCCGCCGCTGAATTCGAAACCCGCGTTCCAGTCCGGCGGTGAGCGAAATTCCTGTCCGCCTTTATAGCTGGCACCGAATTGATCGTAAGCCGCGCGTTTCTCCGTATCCTTCAGCACCTCATAGGCATCACCCAGCTCTTTGAAACGCGCTTCTGCGTCGGCCTCCTTGCTAACATCAGGATGATACTTGCGGGCCAGCTTGCGGCAGGAACGCTTGATCTCATCCTGAGTCGCATCGCGCGCGACCTGCATGATCTTGTAGTAGTCCTTGAATTCCATCTGTCCAGATCTTCTTTTTAAAAAACTACGGTATTCTTGCTTGTAATGCAGGCCGATAGAACAGCGTCAGTTGCCTGTGCACACCGGGATAGCAGTTTTTCAAACTATCCGGCGCGGTAAAAAAATACTCGCTGCATACCGCAAAGAATTCTGCCGGACTGCTGGCCGCATAGGGATTGATGCAGCCCGATTTACCCAACGCCACTTGTCGGCACAGTGCAGCATACGCCGCGCTGAAATCCTCGCCCCATCTTTTCCGGCTCATCCCGCGACGCAATGGCGGTAAGCCGTTAGCCACTCCGTTGAGGCCATCCAGTTTGTGCGAAAACTCGTGCAACACCACATTGCGACCGGGTTGCGGATGATAAATGTCGCGCTCCACATCATCCCATGACAGGATCACCGACCCGCGCAACCACGCCTCGCCGCTTAATATACTTTCCTCGTGATGCACCAAGCCGATGGCATCCGCCTGTTCCTGATTAACGCGAAACGCACCGGGATAGAGGATGACTTCGACCCAGCTATCAAAACAATCCGTGTCCAGATTCAATATCAGCAAACAGGCTTGCGCCGCCACCGCGACACGCATCGCCAACGTCACCTCCAGCTCCTGCGCACCGTTGATCGCCTTGTTGTGCAGAAAGCATGTTGTCAGTTCGCGCAGATGTGCCATTTGCACCGCGTCCAACCCTTGCAGCACGGCAATTTTTCGCGTCATCCTGTGCCAGACATGATGGGGGATCTGATTTTGTCGCAGTATTCGGCGCATGTTCCAGCGCCGCAATATGTTGCCTAGTGATTTCAATTTTTATTTCTTTTGACCTGTGTCTTGCGCCGCAAAACCATCGAAAATAAATGACGACTACTTCCACATCACATCGCAACCATTCTTGACAGCTGCGGCCAGCAAATCGATCAGGGGCATCGCACGATGTGCCGTGCTCACCACGGGCTCATCCACATCCTTGTCTTCGTGAGGCGGCGGCGCATTATTCGCTGCGACGGCGGCTTTCAACTGGCGCAATGCTTCGTGCACGTCATCCGCCCGAAGCGCACCGGGCACGGTTACGCTGTGCCCCATCATTTTCAGCATGGCAATCGCGATATCGCCGAACATGGTGATGTCGGCATAGGCTTTGGTTGTAAATGTCACTAACATAAAGCTGTCCTCGAATGATTAAATAGTTAGCGTTTAATACGCTCGACCAGTTTCTCCAGTTGCTGACTAACGACATCCCATATACCCATGGATCCAGCTTTCTCAATCTCATCCACAGGCCAGTTTTCAAGTGACTTAGCCGGAGTTCGTCCAGCAAACTGGCAAACTTGTCGCGCTGCTGTTTCAGTTTTGCCAAACCACCCCAGACCTCCAGATGTTCGGAGCCTTTACCGACGGCTTTGTCTGCACGCACAATTAGCTCGTCAAAATGCTTCATGCGTGATTCATACTCCATCATATTTTCCCGCATCAATTGATTAGCGTCTGCCATTTCGTTTCCCCTTGTTTGCAACCAGGGCCACCCCAATGGCTGTCAATTTAGCCTCAGGACAGACCAAGTCAGTGCGGTGGCGAACATAGCCGGTTACTTGCGGGGTATTCCGGTCGTCTCCGGCCTTTGACTGGTGCCAGAGTCTCCGCCACCAAGCTACCGGACTTGACATCGATATCGATGAGTACGCCAAAGCCTTCCTGTTTCAGGGCCTTGGTGACTATCGTGATTGTAGTATTGAACGGCAGCTTTACCCGTGTGCTTAATCCGTACATGAATTGACGCCTTTTAATAACGGAACAATGGATTGGACGCTGCTTTCTCTTTTTCGCGACGAACCAGCCCACAAGGCCTGCAACCACGATGACAAGCAAGACCAGTCCCAATATCCCGCCGTACCCGCCGCCCATCCAGCCTGGCCCATAGCCGCCCATCATGCCGGAGCCCATGCCATAGCCAGAGCCGCCTTGTGTCTGGGCCAGTGCGCTTGATGCCATGATCGTTCCGCCCGGCAACGCGACGGCGTTCAATGTCTTGCATATGTTCATGCGTTTCATAGTCATATTCCATTTTGTGGTTGATCAACTGAAATAATCCGTTGTTCGACAAAATGGCCATTTTCTGAATCAGCATGATTAATTGCACGAACAGCTTTTATACAGCTCAGCTATCTTGGCGTCCGTACGTTACCGCACAAAGTGCTTTATGTTCTGTCGGGTTACTGTTCTTCAACAGTCTGTTCATTCATACCCTGCGTCAGCGCCAGCATGTAGGCCGCACCGAAGCGGCCTTCGGTCAGCTTCCAGTCCAGACAGAATGAAGCCTGCAATTTCCGGACACCTTCAAACACACCGTATTTGCTATGCGTCACTGTTCGTCTGCCATTTGAGACATTCACAGCTACTCTTCATTTAGGATGGTTTTATGAGGCTGAAAAGTGCCTAGTGAATCGGGGGCGATTCACAACAGAATTCGGCCTATCTCAATTCCTCCAAGATTATTTGTTCTTAACAGGGTACTTCTGTTCGACATCGCACATAAGGCGATTGCCCGGCGTGCTAGCCTGTCGAAAGATTTATTCACATTGGTCTTGAAAATTTTTTCCGGTATATTGAAATAAGCATTCTCGGCAAAACAGATCAAGGAAGGGATCGATCCGCTCTTTTCTTTGACCAAGACTGAGCCAAGCATGCTTCATTTGATAATTACTGGATAAGGGAAATGGCTGAGTCAGACGGAGCATGATAAAAACATGGTGGAGTTGCTGAAATGTATAAAGAAAATCAGGTTTGTGAGCATCGCAAATTTTGCTGCAGCGTTTGGTCTGGTGCTGCTCTTTGCTTGCACGTCAATCCCCACCATAGTTCCCGACATGGCGATGCATCCAGCGCATCCTGTGCAGTTTGATGGTTCGCATGGCCCGCTGACGGCCAAACAGGGCAAGGAGATTCTCGCCAGACTAAAAAAGAATGGCGCAGATACGAATATTTTCGACCGGCATCTAACACTGGAAGCCGAGATTGTCGGCAGCCCGCTGGTTGTAGGCAATAAGGTGGAACTGCTGGTAGATGGCCCGACAACATATAACTCCATGTTCGCAGCCATAGGGCAGGCGAAGGACCATATCAACATGGAAACCTACATCATCGAAGACGACGAGATCGGGCGCCATTTCATTGATCTTTTAATCAGAAAGCAACTTAGTGGCGTGCAGGTGAACCTGATTTACGATAGTGTGGGGTCGATCAATACACCCAGAGAGTTCTTCAAACCGCTGCAGGCAAGCGGTGTAAATGTTCTGGAATTCAACCCGGTCAATCCGCTCCTGGCTCGCAAATACTGGCAAGTCAACCGGCGTGACCATCGCAAGCTATTAATCGTGGATGGGCAAGTCGCCTTTGTTGGCGGCATCAATATCAGCAGCGTATATTCCAGCGGTTTATCCGGCAGATTCAAATCAACCCGGGGCAATTTGCAATGGCGCGATACCCATTTGCGCATGGCAGGGCCAGTTGTCAGCGAATTCCAGAAATTGTTCATGGCGACATGGAGTGAACAGAACGGCCCGCCCTTGGCCGCCAGAGTTTATTTTCCCATACCCGCCGACAAGGGCAATGAGGTCGTGCGCGCCATCGGCAGCTCGCCCGAGGAGCCTTACAGCCAGATCTATGCCACCCTGCTGTCCGCCATCAATAGCTCGGAGACCCGGGTTTTTCTGACCAACGCCTATTTTGTCCCCGACCCTCACTTGCTTGCCGCGCTGAAGGAGGCGGCTCAGCGCGGAGTAGATGTGCGACTGTTGTTGCCCGAAAAAATAGATTCGGCCATGGTGTATTACGCATCGCGCTCTTATTACGATGAGCTGCTGAGTGCCGGCGTAAAAATATACCAGCGGCAGGATGCATTGTTACATGCCAAGACTGCTCTCATTGACGGGGTGTGGTCAACCATAGGCTCAACCAATCTCGACTGGCGCAGTTTCCTCTACAATCAGGAAATCGATGCAATCATATTGGGGCAGGGTTTCGGCGCACAAATGCAGGACTTGTTCGAAAAGGACCTGGAATCGTCCAAACTGGTGACAATCGAAGCATGGAGAAAACGACCACTCGGCTCCCGTATCAGGGAAATGGCAGCGCGCTTGTGGGCACACTGGCTTTAAACCGTCAGCATGCGCTGATAAAACCCGGAATTATGCCATGCACCAGACTGCTCTCAGGTAAATAAGCCACATGCGCCTTAGCCTGTCGTACAAAGCAAAGTCTGTACGATGGCTGCCGGTATTTGTGCTGGTCTGCACTGTATGGTTTGCTTGCATAAAGTCTTTTGCCAGCGGGCAGGATATGCCCCCAGCAACACTGCTCGCCAAATACACGCAACTGGTCCCTCAGCTTCGCAACAACCAGTTTCAACGAGGGATGTATCCAGCCAAAATGATGGTGCGCCAACGCCACCTTGATGAGGTCATATTTCGACGGGTGATTTTCGTTGGCATCTCTAATTAGGCAATATCATCAAAATATTACTGCATCATGCTTAAAATATTATCTTGAAACAAGCCGAAAGTTATGTTGACTGGCCTTGCTTGGTGAAGTCGAAGAAATGGCTGGCCAAACTGTTTCAGTGGTAGGGGAAACAACTTGCCGCCGTCCAGCGCTGGGCAACGGTTATTCCGCTAAAAACCAAAGCGGCTTGATGGGTAGCGTGGTATTGATTGCCATCTGTACTTCACCAAGCTGGGAGCAGCATTCAAAGATTTTGATAACGTCATCTGCTTGAAAACTGACATCCAGTGGTGTCGCAGGATCGCCAGGTTCCAATCCAGGGCTTATCTCATATGCTGTCCGTAGTTAGCCTAAAAATTTAGTGCCAAGCCTGCTTCTCAATCCAGAGTGCAACGTAACGAGTGTGGGAAACACCTTCCAGCCACCATCTTTAGCAAGTCCCACTACGGTTCATCCCAACGGACGTGGGGAACACGCCGATAGTTTTGTTTCCCGCATTCTCGCGTCTAAGTGTTGTCAACATCGCCATGGAAGATTCGTCGGCATGATCAAACAAGCTCCTGTGGGTGAAATACGACCTTGGACTGGCCGCATACAAGCGCCTGATTCTTAGCCACTGCCACTGCCGCTCCGCTTCCACCTGATCAGCGTCAATTGCATAAGTGGCATTTCGGTGCCAGCCAGATAGAAATTCCTCGTAACTTATGCTGTTTCTCTGTGCCTATAAATAGCGTTGGCAATGATACTTTTTGGCATTGTCGACAAAATGCTTTTTAGCAAGATTTATTCCATAAATTTCCATAATATTGATCTAACTTTATGGACTTTATAGAGTATTTTTGTTGTCCACAAAATCTGTGGATAACTATGTGGACAATTTAAATAAAATCAATCTAACTACTAGTGGCATATACGATATTGCCTAACTGCTCATTTTGCAGTCTAAATTTATTCACAGTATAATCAATTACTTAATCTTACAATTTAAAGGCTATTTAAAAATAATGCAAAAACCATATTAATTGTTGGGTATATTCGTGACTTGTGAATAAGCAACGCAATGTCAAGCACTTTTGTTAATGTTTATTCAATTTCATGCGTTATCCCAATGGCATCAGTATTGCGGTGCTGATACATAGAGACGTGATCCACTCTGGCGTATTTTCAGACCCAGAATACCTACCCCATCCTCTGCCCACTGCTGACTGCCTTGGGTTGTCAAACAGCGCGTTGAATTTTCCACTTTTTGTGAATTTCAGCATCTGTGGAATCAACTCACGACCCCTGTAGTATGTGGATTATTTGAAAGACAACTGGCAAATATGCGCGCTGTTTGGTTGAAAATGTTGAACGCTGTTTGACAAACCACGAGGCCGTCCGTCCAAGTACCCTGGGTCTTTATCATTATTTCAGCATCATGACGAGCCACCTTCAATTTTGCATTGAGGAGCGTAGTCAATTCTTCAATTTTTTCGCTGCTTGTTGCCGCTGACCGAAAACTGACCCACTTATAGGAGTTGTGCCGATCCAAAATTGACCCAGGTGTTCTACTTGCCCTGCCTAATTTTTAGGCGGGAGATATAAAGGTGATCACTATGGAAATGTTTGGAAAGATTAGACGGATGTATTTACGCGACAAACTGTCGCTGCATGAAATAACGAAGCGCACAGGTTTATCGCGCAACACGATACGCAAATGGCTTAGGGACTCCAAGGAGGCGGCACCGCCAACGTACCACCGGAGAGATGAGCCTGGCAAACTTGCCGCCTTTCATGAGACGTTGGAACAAGCTCTCAAGGCCGATTCCCACCGCGCCAAGCAAAACAGGCGTACTGCCAAAGATCTATTTGCACAAATAAAACTGGACGGCTATGTGGGTGGCTATAGCCAACTCACTGCTTTCATCCGCGACTTGCGAGGGCGCGAAGGTAAAGCTCCGCATGCCTTTGTCCCGCTGAAGTTCGAGCTGGGCGAGGCGTTCCAGTTCGACTGGAGCGAAGAGGGCTTGGTTGTTGGCGGCATCTACCGACGCATGCAGGTGTCACACCTCAAGCTATGCGCCAGTCGTGCTTTCTGGCTGGTAGCCTACCCGAGTCAAGGCCACGAAATGCTGTTCGATGCCCACACGCGTTCCTTCACGGCGCTGGGCGGCATCCCCCGGCGCGGCATCTACGACAACATGAAGACGGCTGTCGATCGAGTCAACAAGGGCAAGGGGCGTGTCGTCAATGTGCGCTTTGCCGTGATGTGTGCACACTATCTGTTTGATCCCGACTTCTGCAACGTGGCCTCCGGTTGGGAGAAAGGGGTGGTCGAGAAGAACGTCCAGGATAGTCGTCGGCGCATCTGGCTGGATGCACAGAGTCAACGATTTGGCTCGTTCACTGAACTCAATACGTGGCTGGGCGAACGTTGCCGATCTCTATGGAGTGAGCTGCATCATCCAGAATACAAGGGACTCAGCGTGGCAGACATGCTGGAGCAGGAACGCACCCATATGATGCCCATGCCTACCTCATTTGACGGCTATGTGGAGAAGGCGGCACGGGTGTCCAGTACATGTCTGGTCAGCGTGCAACGCAACCGTTACTCGGTACCATGTGAACTGGCAGGTCAATGGGTCAGCACCCGGCTCTATCCGAATCGGGTCAGTATTGTGGCAGGTGACACGGTGGTCGCCAGCCATGATCGCCTGACTGAACGTGATCATATCTGCTACGACTGGCAGCACTACATTCCGTTGGTGCAGCGCAAACCGGGAGCACTTCGGAACGGTGCCCCCTTCGCCGACATGCCGGCACCACTCAAGCTGTTGAGGCTAGGTCTGATGCGACATGCGGGTGGTGACAGAATCATGGCACAGGTGTTGGCAGCCGTGCCCACCTCTGGCCTCGATGCGGTATTGGTGGCAGTGGAACTGGTGATCGAATCCGGCGTGCTCAGTGCCGAACATGTCCTCAATGTGATAGCGCGGCTCAATGCAAGCCCACCGCCACCGTGCGTCGAGACGAGCTTGCAACTCAAGGAGGCACCGCTGGCCAACACTGGTCGTTACGATGGCCTGCGGGATACTGACGAAGCGGTGACCGATGTTGAGGAGAACGACCATGCGTGATGTCACTGCCGAACTCAAAGAATTGCGGCTGCACGGCATGGTCAGCGCATGGACGGATTTGATAGCCCAAGGTACGACGTCAACGGAATCATCGAGATGGTTGATCGAACACCTGCTGCAATCAGAACATACGGATCGAGCTATGCGATCAGTGAGTCATCAAATGAACGCGGCCAAGTTCCCAGTGCATCGTGATCTGGCGGGGTTTGACTTTGATTCGTCCACGGTCGATCAGCACTTGGTCAAACAACTGGCAACGATGTCATTTACCGATACGGCACAGAATGCAGTGTTCATTGGAGGCCCCGGCACGGGCAAGACGCATTTGGCCACCGCCATCGCTGTATCCGGCATCGCCTTGCAGGGTAAGCGGGTGCGCTTCTATTCCACGGTTGATCTGGTCAATGTCCTGGAGCGGGAGAAGCACGATGGCAAAGCCGGGCGGATTGCGCTATCTCTAATGCGTATGGATCTCGTCATTCTGGACGAACTTGGGTATCTTCCTTTTAGCCAAGTTGGCGGTGCCTTGTTGTTTCACCTGTTGTCCAAACTATACGAGCACACCAGCGTGATCATCACCACGAATCTGAGCTTCTCCGAATGGTCCAGCGTGTTTGGTGATGCCAAGATGACAACGGCACTACTGGATCGGCTCACCCATCACTGCCATATCGTGGAAACCGGCAATGAGTCGTACCGGTTCCAGCATAGCAGCGTGGCGGCAAAGTCGAGGATCAAGTCGCGTGAGCAAACACGCAAGGGGGGCAAAGCAAAGCCACCCCCACCTGACGAGCCGTTCTGAGTAAGTGCGCGGGAACTTCAATAAGGGCTACGTCCTTAGCGCCGTTCCTCGCGCATTCTGCGAATCGATAAAAATGGGAAAGGAGAAAATCAGAAACAGTTATTTGGTACACTTATCCACAGTTGATGATTAAAAATCAGCTACCCGTCCTGGGTCAATATTCAATCGGCAGGGTGGGTCAATATTCAATCGGCGCTAACAACCTGCTGCCGATACCGCTCTTGCAACAAATTCAATGCCTGAAAGTTGTCTCCATGTATCAGCAATCCATCAAGACTTTCATCCAGATTATCCACCGCTGCCAGCAAAGTGTATTTAAACTCAGCATCATAAAGAGCAGTGTCCGCCATCAGGTAAGGATGCGCCTTCAGGTAATCGACGCTACCCGCTTTGGCCTGGTTGAACAAGTCGGCTTTGTTGCCATCCAGCATTCCCAAATTGCTCCACTGTTCCCATTGCTGCGGGTTAGCGGCAATCGTCGGATAAATGCTGTCCGGCACACGATCGAGCGTGATGCAGTAGTGCGTGGCCACGACAAACTTCTTTTTCAGCCAGAGTTTTTTCTGGAAGTCTTCCAGTTGGGCAAGGAATGTAATCAAGTCCAGCGCAATGGCACGCAGGGTTTGAATCAGGCGCAGGTTCTTTTCGATGTCGGCAAACTTTTCGGCATTCTGCACGTCATCGAGGTGCATGACTTCGTTCTTGATGTAGAAGTCCAGCTCGCGGCGCAGGAAGCCGCCTAAATCCTTGTGGATGAAGTAGTCCGCC
>CAIRGS010000144.1 GCA_903878125.1 uncultured Nitrosomonadales bacterium
AGGCTCAGGCTCAGGCTCAGGCTCAGGCTCAGGCTCAGGCTCAGGCTCAGGCTCAGGCTCAGCAGGTTCAGCAGGTTC
Organism: uncultured Nitrosomonadales bacterium; assembly: GCA_903878125.1. Lineage (GTDB taxonomy): Bacteria > Pseudomonadota > Gammaproteobacteria > Burkholderiales > Gallionellaceae > Nitrotoga. Next base: position 79 of record CAIRGS010000144.1, read on the forward strand.
AGCAGGTTCAGCAGGTTCAGGCTCAGCAGGTTCAGGCTCGGGCGCCCGCTCTGCTGAATCTGAAGCTAATGATCCCATTAAGAATCCAAATATTTGTTTGCTGTGTAAGCGCGCTATCTATTATCCAACTGATATAGATACCATATCAGAACAATATAAGTCCATTGTGCAAGCACATGCTGAATATCTTGCCACGCACCCAAATCGTACTGTGCGTCTGGAAGGAAATGCAGATGAACGTGGGAGTATTGAGTACAACTTGGCCTTGGGCCAACGTCGTGCCGATGGTGTGAAGAAGATGTTGATAGTGGGTGGTGCTAAAGAAGGCCAAATTGAGTCGGTCAGCTATGGCGAAGAAAAGCCAGTGGGTATTGGACATATTGAGGCTGCTTGGTGGCAAAATCGTCGCACTGATTTGAACTATCCATCAAAGTAGGTCGAGCGTGAAGCTTTACGCTTTATTGTTTGTTGGATGGAGTGCCGTTGCAGCATGTTCAGCACATGCTGCCTTCTTCACCGATGAAGAAGCACACAATCAAATCCGTCAACTAAAAGAGCGCGTGTCCAACCTGGAAGGTATCGGCAAGCAGCAAAGTGAAATAATAAAGCATCAAGATGAAACTATAAAACAGCAGATCGAGACTCGTAAGCAGCAAACCCATGAGATACTTGACCTTCAAGCGCAGATCGATACCCTGCGCGGGTTGCGTGGGCAGTACGAAGTGCTGGCGCATAATCTGCAAGAAGCAGAGAAACGGCAGAGAGACTCTTACATTGATCTGGATACTCGCGTGCGACGTTTAGATAAGCGTGAACCAGCCGCCATTCCCCGGCCGATAAAACCATGAGACGGCTGACGAATCTTATATAAAGTCGATTTCCATGATTACGCGCTCCGTCAGCGAGCAGTTGCGAATAACCGAAATATTTTATTCATTACAAGGCGAAACGAGCCGAGTCGGTCTGCCGACGGTCTTCGTGCGCCTGACTGGCTGTCCATTGCGTTGTTCATACTGTGATACTGCTTATGCTTTTAGCGGTGGCCAGAATATGACAGTTGCAGGCATACTTACTGAAGTGGCACGGCATCATACGCGCTATGTTACGGTTACCGGGGGTGAGCCTCTGGCGCAGAAAAACTCCCTGCCTTTACTAAGTGCCTTGTGCAATGCAGGTTATGAAGTGTCGCTGGAAACTAGCGGGGCGCTTGACGTATCTAGTGTCGATGTGCGGGTGATGAAGGTCCTTGATATCAAGACACCCACATCAGGTGAAGTAAAAAAGAACTTGTGGAGCAATCTTGCTGCGTTGCATGCGCACGACGAAATAAAATTTGTTTTATGTAATGAGTCCGATTACATATGGGCTAAGCAGGTGCTGAGTGAACGTGATTTAGCTGACAAATGCACTATATTATTCTCGCCCGCACACGATCAATTGTCACCTAAAGTACTGGCCGATTGGATTCTGCGCGATAGCTTGCCGGTGCGCTTACAAGTGCAATTGCACAAGTTATTGTGGGGCGGTCAGCAGGGAAAATGAAGAATGCAGTAGTGTTATTGTCAGGCGGTCTGGATTCCGCCACAGTGATGGCCATGGCGATGCAGCAGGGCTATATTTGCTATGCGTTGAGTGTGGACTATGGGCAGCGCCATCATGCTGAGCTTGCTGCGGCAGATCACGTGGCACAGGCGCTGGGTGCGATTGAACAGCGTGTTGTCAGAGTTGATTTGACTGGATTTGGTGGTTCTGCCTTGACAGATGCGCGCATTGCAGTGCCGGAACAAACTACAACAGGCATACCGCTGACCTATGTGCCAGCGCGCAACACCATCATGCTGTCACTAGCCTTGGCTTGGGCGGAAGTATTGCAGGTGCAGGACATATTCATTGGGGTGAACGCAGTTGATTATTCCGGCTATCCCGACTGCCGTCCAGAATATATAGCGGCTTTCGAAAGCATGGCCAATCTCGCGACCAAAGCAGCGGTAGAGGGAAAGCATTTGACATTGCACGCGCCTTTGTTGCGCTTGTCCAAGGCCGACATAGTCAAACTAGGTACGGAACTTGGTGTGGATTACAGCTTGACAGTGTCCTGTTACCAAGCCGATTCTGATGGCCGCGCATGCGCTGTGTGTGACTCCTGCAAACTGCGCCGGGCTGGATTCAAGACCGCTGGAATAGTTGATCCGACACGCTATCGTATTGCATGATGATGCGCCCTGTCGCGTTGACAGGGCGGGTAAAGTCCGTATAATGCGCCCTTCTTAAAAGGGATATGGGTCGTTAGCTCAGCCGGTAGAGCAGCGGACTTTTAATCCGTTGGTCGCCAGTTCGAATCTGGCACGACCTACCAGTTTCAATGTACGGTTTAGGTGAGTTAGATCATCTGAACGCTACACCAAGTATTTTGTCGCCGCTTTAGCTCAGTTGGTAGAGCAACCGCCTTGTAAGCGGTAGGTCGTCAGTTCGAATCCGACAAGCGGCACCAATTTTCATAAGGTTTGCAGCGATGCAGACCTTTTTCTTTACCGCTTTATTTTCCGTCTTGTAACCAATTTGTAACCACACTTTTTCAATCAAAGCGGTTTTGCGGGCATCTTCCACCAAAAGAAAAGCCGCCGGGCTATCTCTAGCATCAGCGGCATGGTTCACCCTCTCGCGCACGTGCGCCCGGGCGGCGCGGGTGAGCATAATTCCGTAAGTTTTTTAATGGGAAGTTAACCAGCGGTCGGGAGAAACAAACGGCCAAAGAAAAGCATCCCCCTAACCGGGCATTAATCAGCACAATCCCAATGCAGTCAGTCAAGAAGCCTCAGGCCGCTTTATGTCGTCTTGCGGCACCCT
>CAIRGS010000145.1 GCA_903878125.1 uncultured Nitrosomonadales bacterium
ATTCAGCCAAATATGCTTCCAGTTTCTATGGCCCATTCCGCGATGCGGTTGGCTCCAGCGCCAATCTGGGTACTGGCGATAAGTGCACTTATCAAATGGATCCAGCCAATTCTGACGAAGCGCTGTGGGAAGTCGGCCTGGATTTGCAGGAAGGTGCCGACATGGTGATGGTCAAACCGGGCATGCCTTATCTTGACATTGTTCGACGTATTAAAGATGAATTCAAGGCGCCAACTTTCGTGTATCAGGTAAGTGGCGAATACGCCATGCTTAAAGCGGCCTCGCAAAACGGCTGGCTGAACGAACAAGCTTGCGTACTGGAATCCTTGCTGGCATTCAAGCGGGCTGGCGCGGACGGCATCCTGACTTACTTTGCGTTAGATGCGGCACGGTGGTTGAAGCAGGAGTAATTGCACTATTTGGTGGCCGATTCTACAGCTGAACAAAGAGGCAATAAACCATGAGAATTGCGACAATATTTTTACTCGTTTGCAGCAGCCTGTCCGTTTCGGCCTGCAAAACAACTCCCGAAGATCAAGCTCGTTGGGCTGCCTATGAGCATGAGCTAAACACCAAGGTTGTAGACCCTCGGCCAATTATTTTCGGCCCATGATTCCCTGAACATTTACAAGCTTGTTGTCGAAGGCTGTTGAGGCATAGCGTTTCCACCATATATTTTATTGCCCGACTGAATCGTGTCCGGCAACATACAGGAGCCAGTAATGTCTAATAAAAAAGTGATTCAAACCCTGGACGCACCAGCCGCTATTGGCATTTATTCGCAAGCTGTCCGCGTGGACAAAACGGTATATCTTTCCGGCCAGATTGGGCTGGATCCCAACACCATGCAAATGGCAGAAGGCATAGAGGCGCAGATTCACCGCGTATTCCAGAACCTGCGCGCGGTGGCCGGTGCTGCTGACAGCAGCTTGGACGATGTGGTGAAACTTAATATTTTTCTCACGGACATGAACAACTTCTCCAAAGTGAACGAAATCATGACGTCCTATTTCCATCAACCCTACCCGGCGCGCGCGGTGGTGGGCGTGGCGGCGCTGCCGCGCGGCGCGCTGGTGGAGATGGATGGCATATTGTGCGTGCAGGACTAGGCACGCAGCTCCTGTGTTCCCCGCCGGCATTCCTGAAGCCACATTAACCAAGCTCGCAAAACTTGGTATTCACAACCGCTTCGACCTGGTGCTGCATTTGCCGCTACGTTACGAGGACGAAACCCGGGTGACGCAAATCAGCGCGCTCGCGCATGGCGAGAGCACGCAAGTGGAAGGCGAAATCATCCACAATGAGGTAACGTTTCGCCCTCGTCGCAGCCTCATATGCCAATTGCAGGACAACAGTGGCGTGTTGCATCTACGTTTTTTGAATTTCTATCCCAGCCAGCAAAAGCAACTTGAAGTAGGGAAAAAAATCCGCGCCTTGGGTGAAGTGCGCATGGGTTATTTCGGCATGGAAATGGTGCATCCAAAGTGTCGCGTCGCGGGTGAAAGCACACCGCTGAAACAAGCGCTGACACCCGTGTACCCAACAACCGCAGGCCTGCCGCAAGCTACATTGAGCAAGCACATTCAGGCTGCCTTGAACGAGCTTGAACTGCCGGATACGCTTCCAGCAGAGTTGCTCTCACGCTTGAAACTTTCCAGCTTTGCCGACAGCGTAAGGTTGTTGCACAATCCTCCGCCCGACATTGAAGAAGATGCGCTGCTTAAACGCACCCATCACGCTTGGTTGCGCATCAAGTTTGATGAATTGTTGGCGCAGCAACTTTCAATGAGAATACATTATCGCAAGCGGCGTAGTCGCAATGCACCGTGCCTGCGCGCACTCGGCCATTTTACGGAGCGGTTGTTGCAGACTTTAACCTTTAGTCTCACCACCGCTCAACAAAAGACCTTGCGCGAAATCAGTCGCGATCTTGAACAAGCGCATCCGATGCAGCGTCTGCTGCAAGGCGATGTGGGCAGTGGTAAAACCATAGTCGCGCTACTGGCCGCCTTGCAGGCGATAGAAAATGGCTATCAGGTGGCATTGATGTCGCCCACCGAAATACTTGCCGAACAGCACTATCACAAATTACGTGATTGGCTGGAGCCGCTTGGCATCAGTCCCGTATGGCTTTCTGGCAGCCTGAAGAAAAAAGATAAACAGGCCGCTATCGAACGTATCGCGCAAGGCGAAACACAGTTGGCCATCGGCACGCACGCGCTGTTTCAGGATCAAGTTACATTCCCCCAACTGGGATTGGTTATCGTGGACGAGCAGCATAAATTCGGCGTGCAGCAACGTTTAGCGCTGCGCGGCAAGGGCGACGAGCCGCACCAGTTGATGATGAGTGCTACACCCATCCCGCGTACTTTGGCGATGAGTTATTACGCCGATCTTGATGTATCAGTAATCGACGAATTGCCGCCAGGGCGCACACCTGTTATCACTAAACTTGTTAGCGATAACAGGCGCGAAGAGGTGCTTGAGCGCGTTCGCCAAGCTTGCCTCAAAGGGCAACAGGCTTATTGGGTATGCCCGCTGATTGATGAATCGGATACGCTGGAATTACAGACTGCGTTGGAAACACACCAGAAGCTGGCACAAGCACTGCCTGAGCTGCGCGTAGGTCTGGTGCATGGCAAACTGAATACCACCGAAAAATTAAACGCGATGGCCGCGTTCAAAACGGGTGAAACTCATCTCTTGGTGGCCACCACGGTGGTCGAAGTCGGCGTGGATGTACCCAATGCCGCCATGATGGTGATTGAACATGCCGAACGTATGGGGCTGGCTCAGCTGCACCAGCTACGTGGACGCGTCGGGCGCGGCGCGGCGCAAAGTTTGTGTATTTTGCTATTTCAACAACCGCTTTCCGAATTAGCGCGCGCGCGCCTGAAAATCATTTACGAAAATACCGATGGTTTTGAAATTGCTCAGCAGGATTTAAGCCTGCGCGGCCCTGGTGAGCTGTTGGGCGCACGCCAAAGCGGCGTCCCCATGCTGCGTTTTGCCGATGTCACCGAAGATGCTGCTTTGCTCAATTGCGCGCAAGCTGTTGCTGACGAAATGCTGCGCGATTTTCAGCAGGAAGCACGCGCACACTTGCAGCGATGGATGGCGAATAGACAAGATTATCTCCATGTCTAATACTTATTTGGCGCGTGTTTTGGAAATGGAATCCTGGCACACCTTCCTGCCTGACATCGAGGAGGGCTATGCGCCTTGGCTGCATACCGATGGATCGCTTACGTTGCGCATTCAACAACGATGCAATAACTTCAGCGTGCGCAACGTGCATAACCGTCTAGCGACTGCCGCGTATGATGAAACGACGCTGCTTGGCTTGCCCGCCCAGCAAAAAATTTATACGCGTGAGGTGTTCTTGCATGCCGATGGTAAACCTGTGGTCTACGCGCATAGCGTGGTTGCGGCGCAGCATTTGCGCGGTGCATGGTACGCGCTGCGAAATTTGGGCAATCGTCCATTAGGCGCGCTATTGTTTGCCCACCCGCTGGTGCAACGCTCAGCGCTGCATTTTCACGCACTCAAACCTAATCATCCGCTCTATCGACGCGCTGCCGTTGCTCTCGACATGCCTCCCCAAAAATTGTGGGCACGACGTTCGCTGTTCATCTTGCGTAACTCACCGCTGTTGGTGACGGAAATCTTTTTGCCGGATATTCTGGCGCTGAAAAAATGAATTTCAACGAGCGAATAAATCTGTATATCCAGCTAACGAGGCTCAACCGCCCCATTGGCATACTACTGCTGCTGTGGCCTACATTGTGGGGCGTGTGGATCGCGGGAAACGGCCAGCCGGCATGGAACATCGTCACTATTTTTGTG
>CAIRGS010000146.1 GCA_903878125.1 uncultured Nitrosomonadales bacterium
CCATTCATGGACCTCCCAGATCTCTTTCCCGCCAACCCCATGCAACTGCGCACGATTCGTCATTACAACTTCAGCGAAGTATCTTCTGCCATGCAGAAAGCCATCCGCCGGAGTGATGCTGCACTGGCCGGATACTGGGCCTTGGAACTGTGGCAGAGCGGCTTTGGCAAGTATGTGTGGAAGCGGTTACTGACCATCAGCGCGGAAGACTGCTGGGGCATCCTGACTCAGGAGGTGAAGGCGCTGCATGATTCTTATCTTGTGATCAATGACGGCATCCCGCCGAAGCAGGCCAAGGGCCGCATCTTCATCAGCAAGGCGGTCATCCTGCTGTGCCTGTCGAAGAAGAGTCGTGATCCCGATCACCTGCAAAACTACGTCTATGATCAGACGGCGGGACTTGATCCTGACACGCTCGCCCAAGAATTGCGCAGCAGCGGTGAGTATGTTGCCATCCCTGAGTATGCGTATGACTGCCACACGCGTGAGGGCAAGAAGCGTGGCAAGACCAAGGCGGACTTCTTCAAAGCGGAGCAGGCGGCGCTAGAGCCATTGCAGCCAGGGTTGTTTGATTACCTCATTGAAGACTGAATGAAACACTTTACTTGATCAATCCGACTAGCTGTTCATCAGCAAATATTTTTGACAGTGCATCACTAATCACGCCATTGACGTTTTCAGTATTCCATTGTTTTGATTTACCTCCCAAAGCATGGGCCGCTGCTGCCTCACGTGTTGCCGTGTAGCGTCTCTCATAAATAGTGGAGGCACCACGGGTAAGACGAACATTGATCCCTGCAGTGAGGGTAACACCACCATACATTAGGCCCCTATATCCCTCATACTTGATTGATCGAATTGTCACATTGAGTAAATTTGAATCCGAGTGAGATCCCGCCAAACTTGCGCCTGTCCGCTCAAGTGCTGTAGTCATTGCATTTTCTACCGCTGTAGCAATATCGTTGGCAGGTGCTATTTTTCCCCCTGTTCCATAGTCTCCAATTTTATTTCCGAATGAGTTAGAATCTCGGTCATCGGCGACGACTAATGCTATCGTTCGCCCCTTTAAACTTTGGGACATTGTTTTTACGGTCGGTTTTATCGTCAGCATGTCCTGCGTGTAGGATCGGAGAGCGCAACTGGTAAAAAATGTGGAGCTAAACAGTATTAGCAAACCGCGGCAGAATGTTGACATATTCATAACTATTGTATTGGTTGGAGATTGACACTAACAGACTCAGGCAAAATGAAAGAATTGTTAGCAATTGGTTCAAATAATAATCTACCCAAAAGAGGTAAAATAGTGAAGTTGCTTATTATCCAAAGATCGCCGTCATCCATACTTGAGCTAATTTGAATTTCTTTCGACCGCCAACCCGGTAAAGCAAATTTTGCAGTGTAGTTGGCTGGACTGTATTTGCCAGCTTTTCGTTTAAGATGTGCTCTGCATGGGGTTGCTCCAGAAAACACCACACTTCCTCTGGAGTCAGTGATTGTAAGTTTGGCGTTAGAGGGCTTTGAATCGAAAGCAACAGGCATTGTAGACTTCATTGGCTTTGTTCCGCAGGAGCAAAGCAAAACGCCCGATAGGAGCAGCATGATTTTAATTTTAGCCGACATGATTTTCAGACTAACACATTATTAGATTTCTACAGTATCTCATTGTTTCAATCAATTTTTTTACTTGCGCTTCGTCCGTTCCTGCAGCGGGACTTGTGCATAATGCTGACCGCATCTTCATCAGCAAGGCAGTCATTCTGCTGTGCTTATCGAAGAAGAGTCGTGATCCCGATCACCTGCAAAACTACGTCTATGATCAGACGGCGGGGCTTGATTCTGACACGCTCGCCAAAGAACTGCGCAGCAGCGGTGAGTATGTCGCCATCCCAGAATATGCGTATGACTGCCACACGCTCGAAGGCAAGAAGCGCGACAAGACGAAGGCAGACTTCTTCAAAGCGGAGCAGGCAGCACTGGAGCCATTGCAGCCAGGGTTGTTTGACCACCTGATTGAAGGCTGACCTGATGGTCGCAACAACACGCGTTGATGGTCGCAACAAGTGCATGTGAGGCTGGACCATACAGCCATACCTCGCGAAGCGGTCCCCATCGTAAAACGCTTCCTACGCGCCTTCACAAGGTCATGTTCATGCAGGGTGTTAATGGTTAGAACTGAGAGCCGCTCAAATGGAGCCAATCATGGATGGACAACGGTGTTCTGCGTCTCCGCCACATGGTGATCAAATCGGTGCGACACACAAGGTCATGGTGACGAGGCAGGAGGGAACCCAGCCCAGCGCTGGTCAACAAGCCACCCTCCATGACCATGAACACCACCGCCGCCTCATCCACCATCACCAAACCCATGCTCGCCGATAAATGC
>CAIRGS010000147.1 GCA_903878125.1 uncultured Nitrosomonadales bacterium
ACGACGCCGAACAGGCTCAGCGCCGAGCTCATCCTTCTTACCGCGACGCGCGCCTGGTGCAGGTATTCCGGGTCTTGCCCCAGTTTCGCCACATTTCCCTGAAGCTGCGCGAGGCATTCCCCGGCAATGCGCTGAAACGCTAGTGCAATCGGCATCTCCGGCGTCAGCGCCACGGTCTGCGCCATGCTCGGCGGCGGCGTCTCTCCGCTGCATAGCAGATAACCGCGCTGGGCTTTGCTTAGGTCTTCTACCCAGAGCGGCACTTGTTTCTGGATGGCCAGAGCGACCTCGAACAGGCTCGCCGTCTCGCCCGCCTTGAGTTCAAGTTCGATTTCGCTGATCGACTGACACCTGTCGCCCGCATGCACCTCACCCAGATCCAGCGCCAGTTCGATTTCGGCTCCTTGCGCCGTTCGGAGCTGCCAGGCGGTGCGCCAGAAATCAGTAACGAATAGCGGACTCAGTTGTGCCCGCAACTTGGGCGTCAATAATTGTGCGAGCTCAGGCGCAGTACTCGGTGCCGGTTCGGGGTTTCCGCCTCGCACCGGCCATTCCCACTCGTTGCGCTGGTGCAGCCCCCCTTCCGCGCTTCCACCACCCTTAACCGTCTGCACCCAGCGCCCACCCATTCGGCGCAGGCGGAGGGCAAAGCCCGCTCGCAGCAAATCCTGCTCGGGCGTATCAAAATAAACGTTGTGGAGCTTGTGGCGGCGAGGTTTGCCCTGCACCAATGTTTCCAGCACAGGATGGTGCCGCAAGCGTCCGACATGTGCCGGATTTATGGTCAGTTTCAGCTCGATTTCAGTGGACATGGGCGCAGTAGATAATAAAAAGCCTCGGGATAACATGCGGCGAAACATGAAGTTTGAAGACGATGTCGCAGAAGTATAGCCACTCAGGCCACTCGAAACTAGAGTAGGGCACCTCGACGAAGGTGGCGTCTACGCACTGGCTGGCGCGGACGGGGTTGCATCGTATGGCTACGGAATGACGAATTCAAGTATGCCGGAATTCGTCAAAGTTTAGATTAAATAAAATGTGGAGGCTTTGGCTAAATTCTGAGTGATTCAACAACGCCATGCTGTAGACCAATATATGGCAAACCTCGCCAAGTCTGTCGCAAACGGAGCAGCAAGAAGTGTGGTTGTCGTCTATGGGCGGATAAAATGTTTGGCATATTTTTTGTTTAGCCTGGACATGGGCAACAAGATGAACAAGTCGGCGGTGTTGAAATCTGGATCCCAGGCCGGTTCACCGCCGATGTAAGCGCCCAAGCGTAAATAGCCTTTAATAAGCGGAGGGATCTTGACGTCCAGTGTGCTGTCCAGTGCCTCAAGCGGCAACGGACAGCGGGGAAATACGCGATATTCAGCGGGTGCCGCATACAGTGTGTTCAATTTTTTAAAAATGCTGGCTGCGCAATGCCCGCCATCGTTCATGCTGATGCTGGCGCAACCAATCAGATACTCATGCTGGTTCTTGTGCATGTAATCAGCGAGTCCGCTCCATAGTCTAGTGATGGTTGCGCCATCGCGGTAATTTGAATGCACGCAGGAACGGCCAACTTCAACCATACGGTCGCGCAGGTGAGCCAGGCGTGTCAGGTCAAATTCGGTTTCCGCGTAGTAGCCACAGATGGTTCGAGCGCGGTCGGGGGGTAATATTCGATAGGTACCGATTACTTTGTTGGTGCTGTTATCGCGTACCAGCAAATGTTCGCAATAGGTGTCGAAAATGTCACGGTCAAGTCCTTCATGTGCGCTGGCCAGACGGGCACCCATTTCTTCAGCAAATACTTTATATCTCAGACGTTGCGCCTCCTCAATTTCCGAGTCGGTTCTAGCCATGCTGAGGGTAAGCTGGTTATGCGGCAGGTGTTGTTTTTGGTTCAGATTTAACATCGTTGTCTCCATGAGTGGGATGGAGACAAATTTAACGTTGGCCTGTTGCAGTGGTATTACAGGCAGATTAAGAATTGATGAAATGTGCGCGTTATTTGACTGCGAGATTTCTGGAGTGAAACCCGTGTTGAGCAACAGCGGGGTGGTTCAACTGAAAGAGCTAGTTGGCGTTGGCGATTGTGATGCTATTCCTTTATATGGCTAGCATGGCTGGATGAAAGACTGGTCAGGGTCGCATGGATTGCTTCTCGTGCCTCTGACGCCAGTATACGACGGTTTTTCCCGGTGCATGTGATTGCAGGTAAATATACTAGAGTCACATGCAGGGAAGGGCTGCATAGAATTTTCCATAGTGACTCGATAAATGTCATGTCGTCTATAAAAGCTGCATCGCCATTAGCTCTGCCAGTGCCATCATGATAGCGGATAGCAACTGGACAAATAGTGGATCCAATATCAACCGGGCCTTGCAGTAGCGACGAATGAAAATGGCCTGGTTTAGTACCGTCGGTGGTTGTGCCTTCCGGGAATATGGCGACATGATCTCCCTGTTCCAGTATTCCTCTAACTTGACTGTTTATGCGCGCTGTCTCCTGTCGGATGTCACGCTTGATAAACAGGGTGTGAATTCGGTGCAATATCCAGCCCAGGAACGGCCAATCGCCAACTTCAGATTTGGCGACAAAATATGCCGGAAGCACTGCGTTCATGGCAACAGCATCCAGCCAGGAGATATGGTTGGCAACAATCAGGCGGCCCTGCGAAGTTGCGTGATGATAAGAACCATACGTTTCCAAACCAACGTGTAGTAAATCCAGAAATTTGCGTGCCAGGTATTGAACGATATGCTGTTGAATTGATTTGTTCAGCAACGGAAAAACACTGACAAGTAGCATTCCATAAATTATATGGATCACTATGCGCAGGCCTCGGAAGCAGGCAGTTGGGATGCTGGTCAATCGCTGTGCTTGATGTGGCATTTCGCAGCTGTTGGGTGTGGGGTTTATGATTGTCATATTATTTCGTCTTGGCAAATCACTCTAAAACTTCGCGCTCAATTTCTTCCACGGTGACATGGCGCACGTCCTTGCCCTTGATCATGTAAACCACATATTCGGACATGTTCTTGGCATGATCACCGATACGTTCGATGGCCTTGGCGATGAACAGAATTTCCAGCGCAATGGAGATAGTACGCGGGTCTTCCATCATGTAGGTGATGAGATAGCGCATGATGGAGCGGAATTCTTCATCGATCAATTCATCCTGACGCACCACCTGGGCAGTAAGGATAAGATCAAGACGAGCAAAGGCATCCAGTGATTTGTGTAGCATATCCAGAGCCAGTTCGGCGATTAGCTTGATCTCCGTATAACGTGGCAGGATAAGACTTTTCTTCTGCGATACCAGTTTGCCCATTCGTGCTATTTTTGCCGCCTCATCGCCAATACGCTCGAGGTCAGTGATAGTCTTGACCACCGTCAGCACCATACGCAAGTCACCTGCGGCAGGCTGGCGGAGAGCAATAATCTGGCTACAGCTTTCATCGATTTGTACTTCCAACGCGTTAACGCGATGATCATCATTAATAACACGCTCCATTAGCGCTACATCGTCACTAATCAGCGCCTCAATAGCGAGACGGATCTGACTTTCCACCAATCCACCCATTTGCAATACTTGCGCCCTCACCGCGTCCAGTTCGGCATCAAATTGCTTGGAAGTATGTTCAGAGGAAATCATGATTAAGATTCATTTGGATAGAAGTTAGTGGTGATACTACTCGCGCTTTGTGACGTTTTTATTACAGGCAAAGCAACAAATGCTTGACTCGGATTGTGTTTTTCTTTGGCATTACGTCCGCTCTATGTCAATTTGACACAATGAAGCCAGATTGTTGCTCGTGTTTTTATATTGATATAAACTGTTTATATCTTTATGATATACCATTTTCATGCCACCCTGGACAGGTAGCATTTTTTAAATTCTCATTTAATTTGGAGCGAGCCATGACTACAAAAGCAAAAAATACTGTTAAAGCCAAACCTGCAGCCAATCCTAAAGCTGCTATGAGATCATTGCCAACTAAAGTGGTTGCAAATATTAGGACCAAGCCTGCATCAACGGCCAAAGCAGTGCCTCCTGCAAAGGTGGCGACTAAAGTGGCAATTAAGAATTCTGTCACAAAGAGTGTTGTAACACCTACAAAAACAGTTAAAGCTGAGAAGTTATCAAAGGCAGATAAGCCTAAAAAAATTAAAATGGTTCGTGATAGTTTCAGCATGCCGGAAAATGAGTACTCGCAATTCGCCGCATTAAAGAAGAAGTGCCTGTCGGTTGGTGTTCATGTGAAGAAAAGTGAATTGCTGCGAGCAGGTTTGGTTTGCTTGTTAAAGCTGTCTGATCCAGACTTGGTTAATGTTGTAGGGCGGGTGGAAATATTAAAAACAGGCCGACCACCTAAACATTGAGTGGGTGTCATGATGTTCTTTTGTTCCATGCGACGTGTCGTTGTTCAGAGGGTTTTGTCGCATTGCCGAGTATGTGGCTAACCTCGTATTGATAGGTAATTACTGTGCAAGCATACGATACTATTGCCGCAGTTGATTTGGGTTCCAATAGCTTCCGGCTGCAAGTTGCGCGAGTGGTGGAAGATCAGATATATCCACTCGATTCCTTGAGAGAAACAGTTCGTCTGGCTGCAGGATTAACGCCGGATAATTTTCTGGATGACGAATCCCAACTACGTGCCCTTGCATGCCTCAAGCGTTTTGGCGAGCGTTTGCGCGGCTTGCCCAACCATGCCGTCAGGGCGGTGGGTACAAATACTTTCAGGCTGGCTAAAAATGCCCCCGCTTTTCTTGAACAAGCAGAAGATGCCCTGGGATTCCCGATCGAAATAATCGCTGGTCGAGAAGAGGCGCGGCTAATTTATCTGGGCGTGGCACATTGCATGCCACCATCGCAAAATCATCGATTGGTGGTTGATATCGGCGGTGGTTCTACCGAATGCGTGATTGGCGAGGGATTGGAACCGCTTCGAATGGAAAGCTTGTATATGGGCTGCGTCAGCTATAGCAAGCGGTTTTTTGGTGACGGTAAAATTACCAAAGATGCCATGCAGCAAGCGGAACTCGCTGCGCGCATGGAGCTTCAAACAATTCGTTTTGATTTTTCCAGCGGCAATTGGCAAGAAGCGATCGGGTCATCTGGTACAGCACGTGCATTGGCAGATTTGTTAAAGCAAAATGATTGGTGCAAAGAAGGTATAACGGCAGAGGGGTTGGCAAAACTGCGTTCCATGTTACTGAAAGCAGGAGAATGCAAGCGGCTGGATACGCTTGGGCTGAAGCCGGATCGCATTCCTGTCCTGCCTGGTGGATTCGCCATCATGTCGGCAGTTTTTACTGAATTGAATATTCAGCATATGAGCATAGCGAGCGCCGCCCTGAAAGAAGGGGTGTTATATGACCTGCTGGGTCGTTTGCATCATCAGGATATACGCGATCTCACTGTGAGCCAATTCATGCGGCGCTACCATATTGATCCATTGCAAGCCAAACGTGTGGAGGATTTATCGTTGTCGCTTTTCAAGCAAGTGGAGCAGGGCTTTGACGTTGATGTTGACGTGGTGCAACAGCAGTTGCAATGGGCGGCCAGGTTGCATGAAATAGGTATTTCCATCGCACATGGCGGTTATCACAAACATGCAGCTTACATTTTGGAAAACGCTGATATGCCAGGTTTTTCTAAAATGGAGCAGTTTCAGCTTGGGTTGCTAGTTAGAGCGCAACGCGGGTCGCTTTCCAACGTGCAAAAATTATCGGGGAAATTACAGGATTGGAGCGCAATATTAGCATTGCGTCTGGCGGTTTTGTTTTGTCGTAGTCGCATGGATTTGACTTTGCCTAAAATACAATTGAAAAGAAGCGGCAATGAGTATCGCATTAAGCTTGATAAAAAATGGATTGAGCAAAATCCGCTTACAGAAAATGCGTTACAGGCAGAGATCAAAGAATGGAAAGCAGTAGGAGTTAGTTTTTCTGTAACTCACTAATTATTATCTGGATATACTGCCAAAATAGAACCTTGTTCCAGCACGTATTTATGACTTTAAGCTAAACCGAGCAAGTCCGTTCGCGTTGAGCTTGTCGAAAAGAACACCCTGCATATCAGTTGCAAATTTCTTCGGCAGGCTCAGCTCGAACTGAGGGACTTGTTCAGCATTGCCTTAAAGTGTTCCGCACTATCTGTTCCGGCATACTGAAATTGAACTGATGCTGTTCATTGCCAGCTCAAAGTTACCTCAAACATCCCCCAGTTATTGCAGCCTCTACTGCTGAAGGGAACCTCTGAAATCCAATATTGCGAGCAGCCGCTCTAACAATCCAATATTGCGAGCAGCCGCTTTGCGGCTTGCCTGCTTACCCCGATTCATCACAATGCGGTGTTATTCGGAAAAATTGTCGCTGACATACTCTGTCATGGCTTTCATTATTTCACCCTCTTGTTTAACCGGACGGCAATGTTATTCCGTTCAAAAAAATATTGGATATTCAAAAAATGACATGCAAAACGGCCTTGCCCATCGGTCATGAATGTGCTGGATTTATTGAGGCTAATTCTCCTACCTATTTGGTCGAAAGTTTCCACTGGTCAGTCTGATATGTTCCCCACCGCACAGATGGAAGTTGATTCTAAGTCTAGACTTTCATCGTTGAATAGATTTAAGATTGAGCTAATGGATGACTTCGATTTTGTTTCTTGGGCAATGTTGGCGAGAACGGCTCCGAATGACTTTGAGCAGCGACGGCGTGATGTTATAGAGAGTCAACTCGAGTAGTGACAATGTTCGCCGCCTGCGAGGATTGCAATGCCGTATTGACATGGAAAGGATACGTGCGCACACGCCGCGGGAATTCTGTTTACGCCTATCAACCCTGATGTGGGATGCGTTCGTGATTTTAATAATTCAATGAACACCCTTGTGGGAAAGGATTGCGAAACAACAAGCGCATCATCTCATTGCTCACCTGGAAAGAGGACGAAATGAAAACCGAAAATGGATTTAGCTTGATTGAGCTATTAGTTGCCGTGACAATTTTAGCCATTCTTGCCGCTGTCGCTATCCCTAGCTACCAAAGTTATGTAATCAAAAGCAATCGAGCTGCGGCACAGTCGTTTATGATGGATCTGGCAAATCGCGAGAAACAATACATGCTGGATGCTAGAACCTATGCAGATATTGCTACATTAGGGGTGTCGGCACCCACCGATGTCAGCAAACACTACACTATAGCAATAGTTTCGATTGTAACCCCGCCGAGTTTTACCATTACAGCCACCCCATCCAGCAGCCAGCAGACCAGTGATGGCGCATTAACGCTGGGAAGTGACGGCTCTAAAGGCCCCGCCGACAAGTGGTAAGAATCCATGAAAAGCCTGCGCCCAACTGAATTCGGTTTTACGCTCGTCGAGTTGCTGGTAGTTGTGGTGGTGCTGGGCATACTGGCTTCTGTGGGAATTGGTGGTTTTAATCTCTCATTCAAAGCCAACAGGTGAAAAAGGCAAGATTCGAACTTCTTGCCAGTCTTAATCTGGCAAGAAGTGAAGCGATCAAACGCAACCAATCCGTCACCTTGATGCCAAATGATGCGACTAATTGGGGGAAAGGCTGGGTAGTAACGTCCCCTGCTGGAACCATTAAATCACATTCCGAATTGAAAAAAGTAGCCATATCCGGCCCTGCCAGCGTGGTTTATGCCCCAACTGGCAGGGCAGCGCTCACCACTTTTTCGCTTGATTCATCAATAGTCCCAACCGCAAATGCCCGCTGCATCGGGATTGAACTAAGCGGGATGCTGCGTGCCTATAAACCAGTGAATGGAATATGCTGATGACGCATCGCAAAAAAAATATTGGCTTTAGTTTGATCGAGGTGCTGGTCACTATTCTTATCCTGCTGATCGGATTGCTGGGATTGGCAGGCTTACAGGGTCGAGCATTAACATCAGAATTGGAATCTTTCCAACGTTCGCAAGCATTAATCCTGCTGAAAGACATGGAAAACCGCATTAATGCTAACCGTAAAAATGCCGCAAATTATGTAACAACTCCTATTCCTGTTTGTAATTCTGGTTATGCAAACTGTACATGTCCTGCGGGGGATCCTACTGTCATAGCAGACAAGGATAAGGAAGAATGGTGCAACGCCCTTAAGGGGGCAGCTGAAGGAGTTTCGACAGGAGCGATGATAGGCGCGCGCGGCTGTGTTTATCAAATTGCATCACCCGCAAGCGGAGTTCCATCGACCTACCTGGCCGTAGTTGCATGGCAAGGACTGAACACCACTAAAGCCCCTGATGTTTCTACAGCCACATCCGCCGGGCAGTGCGGAGTAGGGCAATATGGCAACGAGTCTTTGCACCGCGTAGTTACGTTGCCCATCTCCATAGCAGACTTGAACTGATATGAACCATTTTGCTTACACGCGCACTTTTACAAACCGGATATCACAGCGTGGCTTGTCGCTGATCGAGCTAATGATTTCCATCACAATCGGTCTCCTTATCCTTTCGGCCTTGATTACTCTGTTTGTCAGCCAGAGTATAACTCGCATTGACTTGGACAAATCCACTCGCTTGATAGACAACGGCCGTTATGCTTTAGAAGTTTTATCCGACAATTTACGACTTGCCGGTTTCTATGGGGAGAGCGGACTTACGGAGTCGGGTACCACAATCGGCGACCCTTGCACAACAACCCCCACCAATCCAAACATCACCGAGATGGGGAATGCGTTGGGTCTGTCCGTGACTGGATATAATGCAAGTGGCGTTGTCGCAACCGTCGATACCCCACCTTGCAGTCTGACTACTGCAGACCTGAAAAGTGGCAGCGATATTTTGGTGTTGCGCCGCGCAGATACCACCTCAATTCCGTCCGCTTCGGCAGTAAGTGGCACGCATTACATTCAGCTTTCAAACTGTCAATCCGTCGTCATCGCCGCCGCTGAGCCTCTCTTCGTTATCGGTAACACTTCAGCAATGCTCACCCTGCATCAACGCAACTGTACTTCTGCTGCCAATGCGCGGCGTTTTTTCGTGCAAACTTATTTTATATCTCCCAGCAACATCGCGGGAGATGGCATACCCACGCTGAAAGTCAAAGAGCTTGATCCAGCCGGGACAGGTGTATTCATCACCACACCTTTAGTCGAGGGCATTGAATACTTTCAGGTCGAATACGGTATTGACAGTAACATTGATGGGGCGGCAGACAGCTATGTTGCTACCTGTGGAACTGACGCTGTGTGCTGGTCCAATGTCATCGCTGTAAAACTCTACGTTATTGCCAGAAATACCGAACCGACTGTCGGGTATACCAACACCAACACTTATACGCTTGGGCAGGCCGGGACGTTTGGCCATTTCGCTAACGTCGTTATCGGCGGTATTGATAAAGGTGGCTATAAGCGCCACGTATACACCCAGGTTGTTCGTTTGATTAACCCGTCAAGCCGGAGGGAGTCACCATGACTGTGTTGAACAAAAAACGCGGCAATACTCTCTTGGTCGCACTCGTCATGTTGATGCTGTTGACACTGATTGCACTTTCTGCAATGTATGCCAGCACAACAAGCATCGAGGTAGTAGGCAATGCACAATTACGCGAAGAAGCCAACGCTGCTGCGCAACTGGCTATAGAACGCGTTATCAGCACCGATTTCACCATCAGCCCAGCCTCTGCCGCATCATCCGTTAATGTTCCTGTCGGTGGTACTGAGTATACAGCTGAGGTTGCCGTGCCCACTTGTATAAATTCTTTGCCGGTCGGCAGATCCGACCCCGATCGCTACACCGTAGGTGATGAGGATTGCTTCATCAATAGCGCCGTAGTAACTCAATCGACTTTTACTGCCTCAGGCGTTACGTCAACACCAACATACTCGTGTAATAGACAAACGTGGGAAGTCACCGCCACAGCAACTGACAGCAACAGTGGTGCAAATACAACCGTGCATCAAGGCGTATCCAGGCTTGTGCGGGCAGGAACAGACTGTCCATAAGGCGCTTGAATCCAGGATATTTATGTCCGCGACAATAGAAGCTATCTCAGTACAACTGGAGGTGTCATCATGAAATCGATACAACTTGCATTGCTCGGCCTGTTTGTTGCCTTGATGGGTTTCCCTGCGTTGAGCAAAGCGGAGGATATTGATATTTACAGCGGTCTCGGTGGCGCGGCTGGCGTACCCAATGTGCTGATCGTCTTCGATAATGCCGCCAATTTTTCCTCCAATGCCGGCGGCTCCACTTGTATTATCGATGGGGTAGCTACTGCGCTTAGCGGTACGGTGGGCGGCATAGAGCAATGTGCCTTTTACAATGTGATCAATGCATTGCCAACAGATTCCAGCGGTAATGCATTAATCAATATCGGCCTGATGGTTTACAACGCCAACAATATCAGGGACATCAACGAAGCAAACTGTGGCGGGAGTAACGGCGGCTGCCTGGTTCAGCCATTGATCCCCATGGATGCAGCCCACAAGGCGCCTCTTCTGGCCTGGATCAAGACCTGGAGAACATCGGGTGGCGCAGGGACTGGATATATCAAGTCGGCTGGCGAGGCGACAGCGGCAACCATGCAGGAGGCATGGGCCTACTATGCCGGCAGCACGGGGCTTTCCGGGCGCTCTTACACTGGCATCAAACCAGCAGCGGGCTGCCAGCAGAATTTTGTCATATTTATCGGCAATTCCTATAGCTCTTCCGGTTCTCCGGGTGATACCGGTTCCGTCAGCCCGGCATCCTCGCTTGCCAGTGCGCCGGGGGTAACATCAGCACAGAAAGCGATCATCACAACTACCCACGTTACCTCGTGCGGTACCTATACTTTTCCCACCAGTGCTCACGAAAATAAGGGGTTTTATGCCGACGAATGGGCGCGCTATATGCACCAGGCCGATATCTACAGCACTATAGCGGGTACTCAAAAAATCACGACTTATACTATCGGCCTGATCGGGGCCAGTTGCCAGGCAGAATATGCAGCGACCTTGACCAGCATGGCGAATGTCGGCGGCGGAAAATATTTTGCCACGACTGACTATGTCAGTATTACCCAGGCACTTCTTAAAATCCTCAACGAAGTACAAGCGGTCAATAGCGTATTTTCTTCAGCCAGTTTGCCCGTCAGTGTGAATACGCAAGGCACCTACCTGAACCAGATTTTCATTGGTATGTTCCGGCCAGAAGCGACCGGCCAGCCGCGATGGCTCGGAAATCTGAAGCAGTACCAGTTCAACTATGATGCAACTACCAGCACTCTGACACTGGGCGATACAAATGGAATTAATGCCCTCAGTGCTGCCGGCACCGGATTCATCTCCCCCAATGCCGTAAGTTTTTGGACATCCATTAATCTTTTGGTGGAGCCCGATCTGGGCGGTGGATTCTGGAGAAGCTTACCCTTGCCGAATGGCGCAGGCGCTGGATACGATTCACCTGACGGTGAACTGGTGGAAAAAGGTGGTGCTGCACAGGTGTTGCGCCTGGCTAACCTGGTCAACGTTTACACAGCTGCACCTGCCACGACTACCAACCCGCGAAAGTTGTATACCTATTGCCCGAGTGGCGCATGCAACGCGCAATTATCCGCTACGGCTAATACATTCGACAGCTCAAATGCCCTCATTACCGATGCGATGCTGGGAACCGGTTCAATATCCATTACATCCATAATTAGTGCCGCCACCACGACAGCCACGAGTGCGGTGGCAGGAACGACAGTTCCCGCAGTAAATATTTCCATTACTTCCTTCTCCAAAAGTGGTAGCACTGTCACTGCAACGGTTTCAGCCGCAGATCGTACCCATATCACCGTCGGGACTTTGATCACAATAAGCACCGGTGTTGCAAAATATGACTGCGCCCCATGCACCGTTACAGCCACCCCAATTTCTACCACCTTTACTTATTCCAGGTCCGGTGGAGGAAGTGGGACTCCGACTGTGCCCTACGTTGCAACTATTCCCTCTGCAACCATTACTTCCACCAGTGTGGACATTATTAAGGCGGCTCATGGTCTGGCGGTTGGCCAGCAAGTTACGTTTTCCACTTGTTCTGTGCTGACAGGGTTGAACAACCAGGTCGTTAATATCACCGCCGCAACGGCCAATACCTTTACTGTTAGCGCAATATCGGCTATGACCGGAACGGATGCCGCATGCCATTACACGCCCAACACGGCGACCGTAACTGCAGCCGGACATGGTTTACCCAGCGGAGCAACTGTCACTATTGCCGGGGCATCTCCTGCCGGATACAACGGATCCTGGACTATTACCGTTACGGGCACCAACACCTTCATTTATCAATATACGGTAGCTGCTCCACTATCCTATTTCACCGGATCAGCAACTGCCACTTCCAGCACCACCACCAGAACCAATCTGACCCAATGGATGCGCGGTTATGACAACAATGGTGATGAATCCGGTCCCGGAGGCACTATCAATGTTCGCCCTTCCATTCATGGCGATGTGCTTCATTCGCGCCCGGCAGTCGTCAATTATGGTGGCACCACCGGCGTGGTGGTTTTCTATGGCTCCAACGATGGAACGTTCCGCGCCATCAATGGCAATCAGACCAACCCTACGGGCAGCACCCTTACAGCTCCCGGCAGTGAATTGTGGGGCTTTATTCCGAGCGAATTCTATGGCAAGCTCAAACGATTGCACGACAATAGCCCGTTGTTAAAACTCCCCTCGACGCCTGCAGGCATCATTCCAACGCCGATGACCAAGGATTATTTCGTGGATGGCTCGGCCGGCGTCTACCAGTTATTAAATGCAGATGGGTCAACCCATACCGCCTACCTTTACCTCACGATGCGTCGGGGAGGACGCCTTCTTTATGCTCTGGATGTGTCTGCACCAACCAATCCACAGTATCTGTGGAAAATAAGCAACACGGATGTATCGGGCGACTTCACTGAACTCGGACAGACCTGGTCACAACCGAAAGTAGCCAAGGTAAAAGGGCATGCTAATCCAGTGCTTATTTTTGGAGCTGGCTACGATACGGCGGAAGATAGCGAACCGCCCACAGCCGATTCCATGGGTCGCGGGATATTCATCGTGGATGCAATTACCGGCACCTTGGTATGGAGTGCAAAGTATGGTTCCTCCAGTGCTTGCAGTGGCAACACAGTAAAAGCGACATGCACATTATCGGGGATGATTTACAGTATTCCTTCAGATATAACCTTGGTGGATCGTGACAGCGATGGAAACATAGATCGCCTGTATGCCACAGATACGGGCGGTAATGTATGGCGGGTGGATCTTCAACCCACGGTAGCCAATATAACGCCTGACTATTGGCAAGTGAACAAGGTGGCGGCACTGGGCTGCCCTACCGGAGTATGCGCAGCGGGCACAACTCCCCGCAAGTTCTTCTATCCAGTGGATATGGTAATTAGCAATAATATAGTACCTGGCAATTCATATGATGCAGTACTGATCGGTTCCGGTGACCGTGAACATCCGCTATATTCCAACTTGTCTTATGGCATAAGCAACCGGTTTTATATGTTGAAAGATCTCGCCGGAAATGATGGCAGCAGCTTGACAGTCATTACTAATTCCAACCTGTTTGATGCTACTAGTACGACTTACGATGGCACTCTTAGTGGTTACTACGTTTCTCTGGGTGCGGGGGAGAAAGTAGTTAATGCGCCAACCACGGTGGCCGGTTATACCTACTTTGGCACTAACCAGCCAACTGCACCTAGTACAAATACGTGTACGACCACTCTCGGAATCGCGAGAGGCTACAGTATCAAACCTCTGGCCGGGATTTATACATACAACGAATTCGAGGGAGGGGGATTGCCGCCCTCTCCAGTGTCCGGCTTGGTAAATGTCACCGTGATAGTAAATGGAGTGCCAACGACGAGACAGGTTCCATTCTTGATAGGTGGTGGTGGTAGCGCTGATTGCATCGGATTGGGTTGTGATTCTTCTTTGTCACCCATTGCACTGCAACCCGTTTTTAAATCGAGCCGCCGCAGATCTTACTGGTACAAGAATTAAGGACTATCACGCTTTGCGGTTTACCCTCATCAAATACACGAACTCAAAAATAAACGACGAAAATTTTCCGTGGTAGCACGTCCTACCTCTGCAAGAGAAATGCCACGCAACTTGGCTATTTCTTCTGCTACATGCTTGACATAGGCGGGCTGGTTGAGTTTGCCGCGATATGGCACAGGGGCGAGATAGGGTGAGTCAGTTTCAATCAATATGCGCTCAAGCGGAATATGACGCGCGACTTCTTTCAGCGAAACAGCATTCTTGAAAGTAACGATACCGGAAAAAGAAATATAGAAGTTCATGTCAATCGCTGCTTGGGCGACATCCAGGCTTTCGGTAAAACAATGCATGACCCCGCCAATCTCGGCAGCACCTTCTTCAGCCATAAGTCGCAGGGTGTCCTGTGCCGCCTCACGGGTGTGAATAATGAGAGGCTTGCGGCACTCACGCGCAGCGCGGATATGGGTGCGGAAGCGCGCACGCTGCCACTCCAGATCACCTTTTAAGCGAAAATAATCGAGACCGGTTTCCCCGATAGCAATGACTTTAGGGTGTTGTGCCAACTTTACCAGTAGCGCTTGCGTTGGCTCAGTCTCTGATTCGTGGTCCGGGTGTACGCCAACAGAAGCATAGATGTGCTCATATTTCTCCGCGAGCAGTTGAATTTGGGGAAAGTCTTCTAAATTTACCGAAACGCACAGTGCGTGAGAAATTTCATTCTGGCGCATGTTTGCCAGAACTTCATCGAATATTTTGGTCAGTTCCGGGAAATTGATATGGCAGTGCGAATCTATAAACATAAAGTGTGATTGAGTAATAAATTGTTAGGGGGCTATCTATCGGCTCCCAACATCATGTGCCGGTAAGATAACAAAATGGATTCAAATAATAGCTTGGGATTCAACGGATGCAACGCCTCACGTTTTGCGGTTATTAACTCATTTTGATAACGCAGCAGATCGAATAGGGCAATGTTGCTTGATATGTTTTTTAATGAATCAGTAAGATGGATGTGATATCTAACCTTTCCCGTGAGCTTTGCGCTGCCTAGATCGTAGCACCATTGCTGCAACCAATGGATGACATGAAGCGGATCTGTACGTTGCAACTGCTCGGCCAAAGCAAACACATCGAACTTGGCAGGCTGTATGATTGCTTGCAAGAAAAGGTTGTACTCTCCTTCTCCTATAGCTTCCTCGGCTAGGCGTGCCGCTAGTAACGGGGCAAATCCGGCCCGTGTCAACATCGCTACTGGATTGTCATATTTCTGCTGTTGCAGCCAGATAGAGCTGGCCTCGAGTGATGGTATTGGAGCCGCGAGCGTCAGGCAACGGCTGACGATGGTGGGTAGCAATTGCTGCGGTTTATGGCTGACCAAAATGATCAGCATCCGGTCGGGTGGCTCTTCCAGCGTTTTGAGTAATGCATTGGCTGCATTGGTATTCATTGCTTCTGCGGGATGAATCAGTACTACACGATGGCCACCTTGATGGGTGGACATGTTAATGAAATTCGCGAGCGAGCGCACTTGATGAACAGTAATCTCTTTGCTCGGTTTTTTCCCTTTCTTCTGTTGTTCGTCCAGTACTTCTTCAGCGATTCTCTTAGACCAATTCCTCAATGTCAAAGATGCATGAGCTTCACTGGATTCCTGCATTTCGATCGACTGTGCGCCCGACAGCAGCAAACGAAAATCAGGGTGAGTAC
Organism: uncultured Nitrosomonadales bacterium; assembly: GCA_903878125.1. Taxonomy (GTDB): domain Bacteria; phylum Pseudomonadota; class Gammaproteobacteria; order Burkholderiales; family Gallionellaceae; genus Nitrotoga. The sequence continues at coordinate 15,709 of CAIRGS010000147.1, forward strand.
CTTGTTCAAACCAATGACAGGATGTGCAATCCTGGCAAGCCAATGTGCTGCCCAGTGAGTTTTTGCATAGCAAAGATCGGGCGAGATTCATGGCGAAATCCAACTTGCCTATTCCTTGCGGCCCTTTCAATAAAATTGCATGCGGCAAACGTGCATGCAATTCGATCCAGCGTTGCCAAAGTTCATCCTGCCATGCGTACAGTTCATTCATCAACGAATTACATTATTTCGAAATAATGGGAGTAAATCACAATTGGCTTCAACGTATTCACTGCCCCTTATAGCGCACTGAATCGGCGATCTGCATCACCGTACGTGGAGGTACTTCGCCAACCACTGTTACCAAGTAATCGTCCTTAATCTTACGGTAAACATGGATCGCCCCTCGGCTGGATAGACCAATTTTTTTATCAAAATTATTTCCCAGTGTTTCAATAAAGACCGAGATGCCGGCCAATCCGTCGGAGAATACAAAATGGATTACGGCTGTCTTGTTGCCATGCAACGGGCGACGCATTTCCATGATTTTCTTGAAACCGGTGGGCACGGCAACTACCTTCCAATCATCCATGTCAGCCTGAGTACTGGTTTCGGAAGGCGTGACAGAATATGATGGTTGCTCCAAGAAAGCGGAGGATTGCCTTGGCATCACCTGAGTAGGCTCAATGTCACCTCCTATTTCCAACTGGATAAAAGTATATTGCTCCACTATCTGTTTACGTCCGTCCAGCACGACAGCTTTCAACAACAAGCCAGAACTCTTGTGCGCCCACATTTTATGGCTATAGCGCAGAGTATCTTTAGGCTGGAATACGATGGCCTGAGTGTCAAAACCGGCAATGCGCGCCTGCTCGGCGGTTTGAATCAAGTAATTCTCGTTGAGCGCAGATAGCTGGTCCAGCAACAGGGCAGGGAAACGTTTGCCGCTATTTGGCCTTTCCATCTGCACGGCTTTGTGGTCACCCAAATACCACCAGATTTCTTTGTTGTTGCGAATGAACTCACGACGTGGGCCGTCCAGATTTTCAAGCTTCTCGTGCTCACCGCTCTGGTCGGAAATGTGGGTAATGCGCGCGGTCTCCATATGGCCGCCATGCTGATATATAAAAGTCCCGCTGTAGTCGGTTTGGTGCGTAGCAAAAGCAATGATTTGTGGCCAATCCAAGTCAACTCGGCTGCCAGTATCGGCGAACGCTGGAACGGCGGTAAAAAACGAAACTATGATCAGCGCAAATCCGGCCTTCATGGCTGCTTATCCGCCTGCTGATGTGCCACTGTGTGAACATAGGAAGTCATACCATGCACACCAACGCCAGGTGAAACTTCTTGATGTGCCATTAGATAATCGTCCAGGCCATTCGCGGGCAGGCTAGCTGATTGCGCTGCATTTGACTGCTGCATGGCGATTTGCGGAGTGGCTTCTGACCCAACTTGCACCGATAGCCATGCTACTAGTGTTATTGCCATAACCGATGCAACGGCAGAAAGCGCGAACCAGCCGGCATGATGGCTGGCACGGCTACGCGGCGCGAGAACCGTGGGTTCGGCCTGCAAACGCTCACGTATGGCAGAGCTGATATTGACATGAACATGATTGGGCTGGCGCAGTACATCGCTAATCAGATGATAGGTTCGCCATTCTTCATGTGTGTCAGGAATTCGCTTCAATTG
>CAIRGS010000148.1 GCA_903878125.1 uncultured Nitrosomonadales bacterium
CTGTTGATGCGCAGGCCGGAAGATAAGCGTTGTAAAGAGGTTTGTAGTGCGCTTTGTGAAGAGTTCAGGTTGCGTTGAGCATTCAGGGATGCAACGTTGGTATTAATAACTGCAGGCATGTTAATTCTCCTTTAACTGGTTTTTTTTTCGGCATGGTTGCCGTTTACTTTGGTTTGCCTTGCCTTGCATTGCCAGGCTAATCAACCGTAGTTAGTTTCAGTTAACGGAAAGAGCGGAAAAAACTTTAGTACACATTTGTTTTTTTTTGAGGCATAGAACGCATTTATAATAATTGGCCTTGGCCTGCCCGCGAAGGTAGTCATTCAGATGCTCTAAATTGCGCCAGATTCCCACCTTTGCGGGAAGGCTGACTGCACTATTCGATGATGGACCGCATATAATAAGTGTATGCCTGCCAATCAACCTGAATCACACTCCCCTGTCAATCGGCTGCGAATACACGATTTTTGCCCGCCCGCTTGGCCTTGTACATGGCATTGTCTGCACGACTGATTGTTGATTCAGGGTCTTCGCCGCTATTATGTAGCGCAACTCCGGCACTAAAAGTAATCAGCTGATGTTTGTTGTTATGCAGGAAAAGGCTTTTGGTGAGTTCGCGCTGCAGGCGGATTATGGTCGTCATTGCCTCATCCAGGCTGGTATCAATCAGGATAATCAGGAATTCTTCTCCGCCATATCGTGCAACTTCATCTGTTGGGCGCAGGGCACTCTTGATTACCTGGATTAAATGCACGAGTGCCTGGTCGCCAGTCTGATGGCCCAAAGAGTCGTTAAGTTGCTTGAAATTATCAATGTCGAGCAGCGCAATGCTGACTGGTGTCTTCTGGCGGTCAGCGCGCTTCATTTCGCGATCCAGCACATCATCGAGCCCGCGCCGGTTGAGTGCTCCAGTAAGTTGGTCTTCGCGCACTAATTCGCTTACATGTTCCAGTTCCTGCTCCAGTTGCTTGACACGTTCTTCGGCAATGTGAGCCTGTTTTCGTGTGCTGACCAACTCTTCGTGTGAGCGCATTGAGCTAGCCTGGATGATGCGCGTGTCTTGCATGATGTCATCCAGAATGTTGCTTAATTCAGCAAGGTTATCTGTTTCCCCGATTTTCAAGCTATAACCTTCGATTTTATTGTGATATGCACCAGTACTGTCAGTCATGTCACTCAGGCGATCGATGAAGGTCGTCATCAGGCTTTTAAGCGTGGTCTTGGCATCGATCATGTTTTGTCTCAGCAAGCTTTGCTTGATGATCGTGCTGCGCAGGTTGCGTTCCGCACTGGCGATTGCTTGTATACTGATCGGGCGCTCGATGATTCCCTGCAGGTTAAGTATCTGGTCGTGCAGCCACTTGTCTTCGGTCAACAGTTCTCCGACGTTTTCCACCAATAGGCGAAACAGGCGCATTAATCCTTCCTGAATTTTGAAATTGTCGTTGTCGCGTAATGCCAGCTTGCCCCAGAGCTTGCGTAGCTGCTTATTCAGCTTAGTGGCTTGACCATAATCGCTGGTGGCGCGTGTCTGTTGCGCCAATGCTTGAATTTCATTTATCAGATCGGGATCTTTGCTGTGTGTGCTTTCAAGAGATTGCGCCAGCAACTCGCGCAGCTGTTCTACCAGTTTAATATCTATTACGGTATCAATAGCTTTGTCAGGAATGCCAGAAATGTTTACTGGGGCAGGGGGTATGATAATTTTTGCTGTTGCTGAATCAAGTTTCGCCGGGATATGTTCATCAGAGCCGGGCGTAGTTGTATTTCCCCAAGAAACTATTAATCCCTGTAACTTTGAAAATAGTACGTTAGAGTCATTGTTGAATTTGTTAAGTACGGTTCCCACGCCTTGTTTTTTGCGCGTGATAGTGATTCCCTTATGCGAAGTTTCCATTTGTGTGAGCAGGTCACGGATCAGATTCGGCCATGCTGGTTGCAATTTGCCGTCGGTTGATCCCTTAAGAGGATTTGCATTCAATGCCAAAATTTGGTTCGCGCTATTGGCCTCAGGTTTGCCACTAATTTCCTGATATAGGCGTGCATAGTTTTCTGGTGTTGGAGCGATTTTGCGCGCGGCCAAGGTGATCAGGGTTTTTCGGGCGATTTCGGAAGGAGGGATGTCATTAATCATAATTTTAATTAAAAATTAAATAGACGAAAACTTTTCTTTATCACAATTCCCGCTGCCTGAACCGGGAGAATGCTTGTGTTAGCGTGTGAGATAAAATTTGAGTCAAAAAGCGTCATAAACATTGATGGTTATCATCGGATGGTGCCCATTGTAGGTTACGCAGTGGGTGCTTTAAGCCATGAATAAAAGCTTTTTTCCGTTGTAATTCACTTTGACTACTTTATAAGTTAGCTTGATGATCGTGTATTAATCTTATTAATTCGACAGCTTAATGCGCCAGTTTTGTTGACGGCGTAAGTTTCTTGCGAGTTTGTTAAGTTTTTTGGGAGATATTAAGTTGCAACATTCGGGATGGTTTACCCAGGATTTAGCCTGATCAAAATTGCCGAGTGGCGGCAAAATGAGCTAATTGCAGTAGAGATTGTTTGTAAGTCGTATCGGGCAGAATAGACAGCGCCGCGCATGCCGCATCTGATTCTCTTTGAGCCTGCTGCCGGGTATATTCCAGGGCACCGGTTTGTTTGATTGCCTGCAATACTTCGGCAAAACTCGCTATGTTTCCTTGCTCAATGGCTAGCTTCACTACCGCAGCTTGGCTGGCATCTCCATGCTGCATGGCATAAATAAGCGGCAATGTTGGCTTGCCTTCAGATAGGTCGTCGCCCAGGTTTTTGCCGGTTTCTTGCTCGTCCCCTGAATAATCCAGAATATCGTCCACTAATTGGAATGCTGTTCCCAAGTGCATTCCATACTTCGCCACAGCTTCTTCGCTGGCGCTGTCAACCTGCGCCAGGATAGCGCCCAGACGCATCGCAGCTTCAAATAGCTTGGCTGTTTTGCAATAGATCACGCGCAAATAACTGGCTGCATCCACACTCGCATCGTGACAGCTGAGCAATTGCAATACTTCACCTTCTGCAATAGTGTTGGTGGCGTCTGCCAACGTTTGCATCACTCGCATGTCGTTTGCTTCCACCATCATTTGAAAAGCTCGCGAATATAAAAAATCACCAACCAGTACACTCGCTGCATTACCAAATAGGGCGCTTGCAGTTGCTTGTCCACGGCGCAGCTCTGATTCGTCCACCACGTCGTCGTGCAGCAGGGTGGCAGTATGAATGAACTCCACTACCGCTGCCAGGCCGTGATGATGTTCGCCGGTGTAACCCAATGCCTTGGCGGATAACACCACCAATGCCGGGCGCAGCCGTTTGCCGCCATTATTGATGATGTACCCGCTCATTTGATTGACCAGTGCCACATCAGAATGTAAACGGGTACGAATAATTCTGTCTACAAGAGTCATATCTGAGACAAGAGATTGTTTTATAGCTTCAAACGACACAACAAACCCCCAATACTGCAATAAAAAAACGATGGAAATAACATTAAGAACTGCGATGGTATGAATTGTACAGAAACTGTGTCAAGCAAACATTTTTTTGCAGAAGCATTTTTGCATGGAATCCTGTGCCAGGATTGCGCTATGGAAATTCATTGCAAACTGTATTTGATGATTTTTATACCGATCTCAACTATCCCTGTCTGCCCATCCTGCGATACTGTACAGCCTCGGCGATGTGAGGAGAAAGGATATCCTCGTCACCTGCCAGATCGGCAATAGTGCGTGCCACTTTGAGCACGCGGTGATAAGCGCGTGCAGATAAATTCAGGCGGCTGATGGCTTGTTGTAGCAGTGCGGCACCTTGTGCATCGGGCGTGCAGAGAACGTCGATCTCGCTTACCGTGAGTTGTGCATTCGGTTTGTTCTGGCGAGTTAATGCATGTTGCCGCGCTACGTTTACACGTGCTTGAATATCACTATTTGTTTCTCCATCAGCCTGTTTGAGCAAGGTTTCCTGTGGCACTGCGGGAACTTCAATCTGAATGTCTATGCGATCCAACAGCGGACCAGAAATTTTGCCGCGATAGCGTGCAATTTGATCGGGTGTGCAACGGCACTTGCCGTTGTAATGGCCAAGATAGCCGCACGGGCATGGGTTCATTGCCGCAACTAACTGAAATTGCGCGCGAAAATCGGCGCGGCGTGCAGCGCGAGAGATGGTGATGCGTCCACTCTCCAGTGGCTCGCGCAGCACTTCCAGTACATGGCGATCGAATTCCGGCAATTCATCAAGGAATAGTATGCCGTGCATTGCGATAGAGATTTCACCGGGGCGCGGATTGCTGCCGCCGCCGACCATGGCTACCGCTGATGCGGTGTGATGTGGTGATCGGTACGGTCTCGTTTTCCAGCGGCTTACATCAAACATGCCGCCTAACGATTGCATGGCTGCGCTTTCCAATGCTTCAGCTTCAGTCATTTGCGGCAGGATGCCTGGAAAACGCGCCGCCAGCATTGATTTACCAGTGCCGGGCGGGCCGCTCATCAGCACGCTATGACCGCCAGCGGCGGCAATCTCCAGCGCGCGCTTGGCTTGACCTTGCCCCTTCACTTCGCGCATGTCCGGATAGTCCGGCATAACAGGCTGTGCACTGGCGACTTGACGGGTGAGTGCGGCGCGACCGGATAAATGCGCCGCTACCTGCAACAAGGATTTTGCCGGATACACCGCTGCATCTTCTACCAGTGCCGCTTCGACAGCATTTATCTCAGGCAGAATAAATGCCCGCCCGTTGGAAGCTGCGTGATAGGTCATGGCAAGCGCGCCGCGTATCGGCCGTAGCTCGCCGGTAAGCGCGAGTTCACCGGCAAACTCATATTCGGCAAGGCGGTTTGAGGGGATCTGTCCAGATGCGGCGAGTATGCCTAGCGCGATGGGTAAATCAAAGCGCCCGCTTTCTTTGGGCAGGTCGGCAGGCGCCAGGTTAACCGTAATGCGGCGACTGGGGAATTCAAACTGGCAGGTTAGCAAGGCTGCACGGACGCGATCCTTGCTTTCTTTCACTTCGGTCTCAGGCAGGCCGACAATAGTGAAACTGGGCAAACCGTTGGCGAGATGAACCTCGACAGTGACCAGCGCGGCATCCATGCCGGAGAGGGCGCGGCTATATAAAACCGCGAGGCTCATTTAGCTATTGGTTGCGTTGTGCTTCAAGGGCAGCAACCCGAGCTTCCAGTGCCGTCAATTTTTCAATTGTGTGTGATAACAACTGGGTTTGCACATCGAATTCTTCGCGCGTCACCAGATCCAGTTTGGTAAACCCTTGCGCCAGCAAGGCGCGGGCATTTTTCTCAACGTCTTTTGCCGGGCTGTTAGCCACCGCTTTGCTTAATTTGTCGGAAATTTCATCGAAGAATTTTGCATTGAACATCGTCTATCTCCCTACCTATGCATTGGACATGTAGTGTAGCAAACTTTGCTGGAGCTGTAGCTGAGTCTGATAGCGTGAGTGCAAGCAATGCTGAATGAAATGTATTTTGAGGCCATATGCAGGGAACTGTCTACGCTTCCACGAGGCAAGCTGGAAAAATGGAACCAATTTTAAACGCCCCAACCCGTCCGATAAGGTGTGACATCGAAGGGTTGCTGCACACCAGTGATTTCATTTACCAGAATTTCGGCGCTGGCCGGAGCCATGGTCACGCCATAACGAAAATGCCCGCTATTAAGGTAAAGATTGTCCAGCTGTGGATGTCGCCCGATGATGGGGATATTGAGCGGCGAAGCGGGGCGCAGACCGGCCCAGTGTTGCACCAACGGCATATCGCGCAGGGATGGTAATAATTTTTGGGAACGTTGCCACAACATGTCGCGTGCCTCGCTGGTGGTGCGCTGGTCAAAACCTACGTCCTCCAGCGTGCTACCGACTAGTAGATAGCCATCACGGCGCGGAATCAAATATAAATCGTCTTTCAACACAATATGATGGAGCTGCGGCACATCGAACTTGAACAACAGCATCTGCCCGCGCATCGGCTTAATGTCCAGTTGCAACGCATTTCGTCCCAGTACTTCCTTGCTCCAGGCTCCGGCAGTAACGATGTAGTCCTGAGCGATAAATTTTCCGTTGGATGTCGTGAGTGCCTGCACTCGCCCATTTTCGACCACAATATCGCTTACTGCACATTGCTCGCTGATACGCCCCCCAAGCAATTCCACATGCTGACGCAAGGCGCGCAACAACCTGGGATTGCGTACCTGAGCGACTTCCGGCAAATAGAGTGCATCGCCTTGCGCGAGCAAGTTATAGTCTGCCGCATGGACTTGATGTACCGAATAAGCACTATGCGCCGCACACCATTGCACTGCCGCCTGTGCATCAAATGGTGGCAAAACCAGCATTCCGCTTGTTTCATATTCCGGATTTATGCCAGTAGCCGCATGTAATTCATTTGCCCATGGCGAAAACAGCTGTGCGCCACGAGTGGTCAAGCGCGTAACCTCGTCGGGATAATTCCACGGACACAGCGGCGACAAAATACCGCCGCCTGCCCAAGACGCTTCCTGGCCGACTTCGCCGCGCTCCAGTATGGTCACTAACGCCCCCTGCTGCAGCAAACGCTGCGCGGTTGACAACCCGGCTATGCCACCCCCGATAATTAAAAAATCAGAATTCAAGTGTGCAACCCCTGAATATGGTCACGATCAAGCCCAGCATAATAAAGTGTTGGCGCGCACTTAATAAATTTCCCAATAGTTAGTCCTTTTGCAATAAAAACTTATTGATTATAAATGAGTCGCACGTAATCAACCGCGAAGTGTTCAATAAATAAACCAAGTGTCGTATTTTCTTATTGCTTAATTGCAATTGCAAATTGTTCGCATTCATGTTACTGTGTTTGCCGTACCTAAGAATTTAAGTCTGTGTTTTGGCATCCAAGCTCAAATTTATTCTGTCAGATAGATGGAAATTGATTTAACCCAGCTGCAAGCTAGCAATTGAGTGCCATTCAGTCTTGATTTGTTGCTAAACCTTTAACATAGAGAAGAATGAAATGCACATACTTAACCCTATATTTAGCAACGACATGACGAAAAAAAATACTGGCATCAATGCTCGATATAGCCATCGACAATTGAAACTCGGCATTGCAATAAATAGCGCGTTAATCTGCTTTGGAGTGGCCACTATTACTTTATCGGGTGCCGCAGTTGCGCAGCCAAACATTGTCTCAAGCACATCCACGCAGGCATATAAAATCCCTCCCAGCTCGCTTAAAGTTGC
>CAIRGS010000149.1 GCA_903878125.1 uncultured Nitrosomonadales bacterium
ATGCTCCTGCTGCAACGCATAGTGACGCCGATAGCCGCTGAAGATGTCGTCGCCACCGGCGCCAGACAGCAACACCTTGATGCCATGCTCGCGCGCCAATTGCGATATGAACAAGGCATTGAGTGGTGCCGGATCAGCAAGCGGTTCATCCAGGTGATAGATCATCGTTCGCAACTGATCCACCATCTCCGCATCGACGTGTATCGTGTGCAGATCCACGCCAAGGTGCTTGGCTACCTTTTGCGCATACGGTAAATCTTCAGCAAAGCCTTCTCCTCCACCATCCTTCAAGCCTATGGTGAAACACTGCAAACGCACATCCGGCTGAACCTGCTTGGCAAATGCCACGACCGCACTCGAATCCAAGCCACCAGACAAGAATGCCCCCACCGGCACGTCGGCCACCATTTGCCGCTCCACAGCTGTTCGCACAGCTTGCCCCACTTGACGAGCCGCCTCCTCTACAGAGATTGCCGCCATCGGCTGTTCGTATGGCAACTCGTAATACTTCCACAGTCGTTGAATATCGCCATCCCTGATCTGCATCGCATGGCCCGGTTGAAGCTTTTTAACTCCCTTCAAAATCGTAGAGGGTGCCGGACACCAGAGATAGGTCAGGTGCATCAGAACCGCATCGGGGTCAATATCCCGCTTGACTTCCGGGTTGACCAGCAATGCTTTCAACTCGCTTGCAAAGACCACCCCTGCATCGGTTTTTGCATAGTAGAGCGGCTTCACCCCCAGCCCATCCCGAGCCACAAAGAGCGACCGAGTTCGCCCATCCCAGATCGCAAACGCAAAGACGCCATTCAGCCGCGGCAACATCGCCTCGCCGCACAGTAGGTACAGATTCAACAAGACTTCCGTGTCGGAATGCCCGCGAAACGCATACCCGGCTGAGACGAGCTCTGCTCGTAGATCCTTGAAGTTGTATATCTCGCCATTAAAAACGATGACCACCTGACCCGAAACATCACTCATCGGCTGACTGCCAGTGGGTGTTAGGTCAATGATAGAAAGGCGTCGATGGGCCAACCCGACACGGTGTTCTGGAGCATGAAATACTCCAGAACTATCCGGCCCCCGATGGGCGATACGCTCCCCCATGCGTCTCAGGGCATCGGAAGAGAAGCCGCCATTAAAACCTGCTATGCCGCACACAGCGTTCCCACAGCGTTCCATCTATATTAGATATTTTCATTATCATTGATTTCTAAATAAATTTTTTTATTTCACTAGCATTATTCCGGATCTTATTTAAAGTTAAATTAGAATCCAGTAATGCAATTTTTTTCTTAAAAATTCATGTCATTGCAGAATAGTTGCACAATGCCCGCATCAAAAAGTATTCTCTGTACCCAGCACATTGGTTCGCAATGCTTGCATTGGATGAAATTCACAAGAGGGCACTTGCTTAAGTGCGGCGCCGTGAAACACATAATCCACCCCTCGCATGGCTCCAGACACGCTACGCTCATCGCGAACATCACCAATATAGAACTTCAACTTAGGATGGTAGTAATGCTTGCGCATGTCATCCTGTTTTTTCTCGTCTCGACTGAAGATGCGAATTTCAGCAATATCAGAGTCCAAAAAGCGGCGGAGGACTGCGTTTCCGAAAGAGCCCGTTCCACCTGTAGTTAATAGATTTTTATTTTCAAACATCGATAATTCCTATTTTTCGTTGTTGTATCACCTTAACCAAAAACCTACAAGTTTCATCCGCGCAGCGCTGCCACGAATATTCTTGAACCCGTTCATAACTCGCTCGTGCCAATTCTGCACGGGTTTGCGGCGACTCAATCAACTCGTGCAAAGCTCGGGCAATGTCTTCGATCTGCTCAGGGTTAAAGAACACCCCGGCCTGACCTAGCACTTCCGGCATCGGCCCCCGGTTGGAACAGGCAATCGGCAAACCCAACCCCATGGTTTCCAACAAAATATTGGGCATATTCTCACAGCTTGAGGCAAACAGCCCCAAATCAGCCTCCGCATAACGAAGATGCAATTCATTAAAAGGGATAGCACCGTGATAGTGCACCCAGCGCCGTTCGGCATCCACGCGTTCTATGGTTTGATTCAGCCGTTTGAGCGCAGCCGGATAAGCCGGCCCCACCAAGTCCAGCACTATCGGCAAGCCTTGTTGGCGCAAAGCGGCCACGGCCTCCACCACATGCCATTGGTGCTTGTATTGGTCAATTATCGACACATACAGCACGCGATACGGCTGGGCATCGTCGTATTCAGCAATGTCGCGCTGTAGTTTGGGCGCCTTGTTAAATCGAGGGTTAAGCCCATGCGGCACGATGCAGGTTTGCCCGCGTAGCTTGCCGGTAACGCGCAACACGACATCACGCGCGTACTCCGTCAAAAAGATAACCCCATCAGTGTTTCGGAATGAGCGCGATTGAATTAGGCGTAGCAACAGCAACTTGAGCGTCAATAATGACCATCCATAACGCAGTAATTCACCCATTTCAAATGGGAGAAGATTTCGACTCATGGTGACCACAGGATGGAAGTTGCCCGCATAGCTGCCACCCGGAACAAACAACACATCACACCCCGCATCGCGTGCAGCTTGTGACAGACTGTAGCGTTGCCAAAGCGTGCGCTGGAACAGGCCTTTATCTAGTGCCGGTGGAGTAATCTTAGTAAGCCATGGCCGCTCATCCAGCAATTGCAATGTTGATATACCCCCCCAAACCACAAAACGCTTAATGCCGTGCAATTTTGGTTGTGCCACCCGCAACATTTCAACTAAATGGGTCACACCTCCACCACCACGCAAGTTGGTGGCATCTATACCGATCGTGATAGGCTTAACTACTGTCACAGTGATGCAGCTTTGCCTATGTACCAGGGCATTGCCTCAGAAATTCCAGCCACAATGTCGAAAGCAGGGCTATAACCGAGAAGCGTCTGAGCCTTAGATATATCTGCAAGTGAATGACGGACATCACCAGTTCGAAAATCACGATTATTTAATTTAGCTATCGGCAACTCACAGTGCAGCGCAAGACTCTCAGAAATGAGCTTATAGAGTTCATTCAAAGAAGTACGCGCACCCACCGCAACGTTATAAATCTGGTTCACGGCCTCTGGGTTTTGAGCTGCGGCCGCCAGTAAATTGGCTTGCACGGCATTGTCAACATAACAAAAATCGCGACTCGTTTCTCCATCGCCATTGATAAAGACGTCATCGCCCTGAATAAGTGCAGCAGTCCATTTTGGAATAACTGCGGCGTAAGCACCATTTGGATCTTGTCGTTTTCCAAATACATTGAAATAACGCAGGCCAATGGTATTAAAGCCGTAGGTGCGCGCAAAGACATCTGCATAAATTTCATTCACGAGCTTGGTCACAGCATAGGGTGACAACGGCTTTCCAATATTGACTTCAACTTTGGGCAGATCGGGGTGATCGCCATAGGTTGAACTGCTGGCAGCGTAAACAAAACGCAGGACGTTAGCGTCACGCGCGGCAACCAACATATTAAGAAAACCATCGATGTTGATGGCGTTGGTAGTGATGGGATCTGCGATGCTGCGTGGCACCGAGCCCAAGGCGGCTTGGTGCAGGATGTAATCCACACCTTTGCATGCCTGGCGGCAATCATCCAGCGTTCTGATATCACCTTCTATAAACTTAAAATTCTCCCATTGCTCCAAGTTAACCAAGGTTTTGACTTCGTCTAGGTTGCGCTGATGGCCAGTCGAAAAGTTATCCAACCCCACTACGTACTGGTTGAGCTTGAGCAGGGTTTCAAGCAGGTTACTACCAATAAATCCAGCCACACCTGTGATGAACCAAGTTTTGGGGGCGGCAATGAGTCCGGTTTGAATTTCGGTATAGGCGTCATCACACACTCACAGTCGCATATCCGTCGCGTCAGCGGGGAAAAGATATTTCAAATCATAAAGAACATGGTTTTGCTTGCCCAATGCCCGAATAGCCTCAACACCCATTGTTTTAAACTGATGGTGCGCAACGGCCAGCACTATGCCGTCGTATGCCCACGGCTCTGGTAGCGTAAGCGGTGTAATGCCATATTCGTGATCGGCAGCAGCCACGGTAACCCAAGGGTCATAAACATCCACCGTACAGTTGTAATCCTGAAGCTCGGTAACAATGTCCACCACACGTGTATTGCGCAAGTCGGGGCAATTTTCCTTGAAAGTAAGTCCCATCACCAATACCCGCGCGCCTTCAATCTGGATGCGGCGCTTGATCATTGCTTTGATCAATTGATTGGCAACATAAGCGCCCATGTTGTCGTTTAGCCGGCGACCAGTAAGAATGATCTCTGGGTGATAGCCAACCGCTTGGGCCTTGTGCGTAAGGTAATACGGATCAACGCCAATGCAGTGTCCGCCCACCAAACCGGGGCGGAACGGTAAAAAGTTCCACTTGCTGCCTGCCGCTTGCAAGACTGCTTCGGTATCAATGCCCATCTTGTTGAAGATCAGGGCCAGCTCGTTGATGAGGGCGATATTGATATCGCGCTGGGTGTTTTCGATCACCTTGGCTGCTTCGGCCACTTTGATACTGGGGGCCTTGTGGGTGCCCGCCGTGATGATCTCGTTGTAAAGCGTATCGACCAGATCGGCAATTTCTGGCGTGGACCCGGACGTTACCTTTTTAATCGAGGTCACACGGTGTTCCTTATCACCGGGGTTAATTCGCTCGGGCGAGTAACCCGCAAAAAAGTCCTGGTTGAATTTCAGGCCTGAGTGCTTTTCCAGCACTGGCACGCAATCTTCCTCGGTAGCACCTGGGTAAACCGTGGATTCATAAATAACGATATCACCCACTTTAAGCACCTTGCCTATGGTTTCCGACGCTTTGATTAAAGGTGTGAGATCAGGCTGTTTGTGTTTATCGATAGGGGTCGGCACGGTAACGATGTAGCAGTTACAGGCGCGCAGGTCTTCCAGATTAGTCGTGAAACTGAGGTGTGTCGCCTCAGACAACTCTGCTGGACTGGCCTCCAGCGTGTGATCCTGGCCAGACTTGAGCTCGTCGACACGCACCTGATTAATATCAAAGCCCACCACACTACGCTTCTTGCTAAACTCAATGGCCAGCGGCAGACCGACATAGCCCAAGCCAATAATCGCCAACTGCAGATCGGCCGTTTTAAGACGCTCTTCGTTCATCACCTTTACCTTTTTTTATAAAATCTCATGCCAGCTTGGTGCCACGGGCAACCAGATGCCCAGCTTTGAGTACTTCAATATCATTCATGCCGACTTGTTCCATCCACTGCCGGGCAGTGCTTGCTGTTTGTGGTTGATCATACTGCGGCGCTAGCCAATCGAAGGTATCCAGCAGTGACCATTAAAATAACCACTTAACAAAAGCAGATATCTATAATATATTGCATCGGATTGATCATTCAACCGTCTTCCCGTGATGAGTGATTACTAAGATAGCATCAGAGCCACATTCTGCTGAAAAACCTTGCATAAAAACTTCAAGCCAGTAATTGCCTACCCGTGTTATCTTGTCGCCGAATGGCCAGCCAAAGTTATAACGTTGACACGATTTAATTTCTAAGCCTGATAATCTTACGCAATTTTCTATATCTTTTATAGTGTAATAATTTATGCCGTAACGATGTTTTTTGACATATATTTTTGATGTTAATAAACGGACGAATCGAATGCCCCAATGACTTGCTAGTGAAGATTGCAAAACAATCTTGCCATCAGTGCGTAACATGGATTTAAGATGTATAAGGAGTGCTTGCAATGATCCAGTATGTGCCAGCAAGCCAAGGCATAGAATCACATCAAATTTCATGCCTGTATCAGGTTCATATTTAAATATATCTTTTAGTTGATAGTGCACAGTAGTTGACACTGGAACCTCCGTCATTCTGGTTTTTGCAATATCCAGCATTGGAGCAGAGATATCGGACAGAATAGCTGTTGTAAAATTACCTGACTTTAATGCTTGGGCGGTAATTTCGCCAGTTCCACACGCACAATCTAACAAAGCCCCTGAATCTTGCTCAATAATCTGTGTAACTAATCTAAGCCGGGTTCGAAAATCATGGGTTTTGCCTGATTTATCCTCAGAATAATTTTTCTCATAACTTGTTGACAACGAATCGAAATGTACTTTTACTTTTTCGGTGCTATTCATAAGTGATTCCCTTATCTTTCAAAACAAAATTTTATATTCGCGTCGCCATAACTCAAGAATCACTAACGACAATAATCGGTCTGCCACTGAATGCCCCTTGTCAAATCCCTTTAATAAGCCTTCGACAAAGCTCCGATCAAACCATGATGCATCTTTATCCAAAAGCACCTCTTGAAACAGCGCCCTGAATGCCCCGCCTTTCAACCACTCACCTAGCGGTATTGAAAAGCCCTGCTTGCGCTGGCGGTCAAACTCGGGCGGCAGCACACGGGCGGTCAGGCGCTTGAGCAATATCTTCTTGTCCTGCGCAGTTGCTTTTAGATGCGATGGCACTTTGCCAAAGGCAAACTCGATGAGGCGGTAATCCAGCAAGGGTGCGCGCAATTCCAGTGAATTCAACATGCTGGCCCGATCCACTTTGACCAAAATATCTTCTGCCAGGTAGTTGGCAAAATCCATGCGGGTAGCGCGTTGCAGCAGGTCGGGGTGCACCGGTACTCGGCTGCGCAGCACATCCTCGGCCTGCGCGTGCCAACCCGACCGGGTTGCCAACAAACGACCTCGCGTGGTGGCATCAAAGTAAGAGGCAAGCAGCGGCAAGCCCTTGTCCAAGTCCACCCCCAAGCCTTGCAACCAGTTGCGCCCCTTTACGCCCACCGGCAACAGCTTTTCGGCAACCAAGGCAATGTCATTACGCAAAGGGCGTGGTATTGGCCCCAACTTTCTCTGCATCCACTGCAAGCGACTGTAATGCCCATAGCCACCAAACAACTCATCGCCACCATCGCCGCCCAAAGCCACCGTGCAGTGTTGGCGCACCAACTGGCTGACCAGAAAGGTCGGGATCATCGACGAGTCCACCATCGGCTCATCAAACTGCCGGGCCAGCCGTGGCAGCAGATCTGCCGTGGCGTCCTCAGCCATAAGCTCGGTGTGGCGGGTGCCAAAGTGGCGGGCGATTAAGCGGGCATGCTCGGTCTCATCCAGCTTGCCATGGCCGGGAAAGCCAATCGTAAATGTCTGCACCTGGCTTGACGATCGCACCGCCATGGCCGTAATCAAACTTGAATCCACTCCACCGCTCAGCAGCACGCCCACCGGCACATCGGCCACCATCTGGCGGCGCACGGCGTCTTCCAGCAAGGCCTCCAGTTCATCCAGCAAGGTAGCTTCGTCCACCGGCCTTGATGAGGTAGCCTCCAACTCAGGCAATTGCCAGTAGCGCCAAATTTTGGCCTGTCCGGTTTGCAGATCAAACAACAGAGCATGCGCAGGCGGCAGCTTATTAAAGCCCTGCAACATGCAGCGCTCACCCGGCACATAGCCCATGGCCAAATAACAATCGAGCGCCGTGGGGTCAATGCGCCGTGGCAAGGCAGGGTCTGCCAGCAGCGCCTTCAGTTCTGAAGCAAAGCGCAGCACACCATTTGCCTGGTGATAAAACAGCGGTTTTTCACCAGCACGGTCACGCGCTAAAAACACTGTTTGTTGCCGCGCATCGAAAAGCGCAAAGGCAAACATGCCATTGAACCGCGTCAGGCATTCCGTGCCCCATTCACGATAAGCCGCCAGGATCACTTCGGTATCCGAATGCGACCGAAAGCCATGCCCCTTGGCAATCAGTTCCGCGCGTAGGTCGGCAAAGTTATAAATCTCGCCATTAAAAACAATGCTGAGAGCGCCAGACGCATCGTGCATAGGCTGATGGCCGGCCGGCGATAAATCAATAATCGCCAGCCGCCGCTGCGCCAAGCCCACCCGCCCATCAGCCGACCACCATTCACCCGCATCATCCGGGCCACGATGCGTCATGGCATCGCGACCGATGGTCAGCCAGGCGCGCTGGGTTTGTGACGCAACAGAGGCAATACCGACTATTCCGCACATATATTCGGATTCCTGTGACCGGGGTCCTGAAGGATCTCGCGGAGATATTGGCTGTAACTGGATTGGCCTTGGGTTGCCAGGGTTTGCTCTAATTGCCCCGCGCTGATCCAGTCTTTGCGGAAAGCGACTTCTTCGAGGTTGGCGATTTGGTAACCCTGTATCGCCTGAATTGATTCCACATAGACCGCCGCGCGATGCAGCGACTCATGGGTGCCCATATCCAGCCAGGCAGTGCCACGGCCCAAAAGCTCCATGAATAAATTATCTTGCGACAGGTACAGGGCATTGAGATCGGTGATCTCCAATTCACCACGCGGGGAAGGTTTCAGGGTTTTAACCATGTCGCACACCCGTTCGTCGTAATAGTAAAGACCTGGCACGGTGTAATGCGATTTTGGCTGCACCGGCTTTTCTTCAATCGACAAAACACGTTGTGCGTCATCAAACTCAACTACGCCGAAAGCTGAAGGATTCTTAACCCGATAGCCAAACACAGTTGCACCCGTTTCGCGGGTATTGGCCACCTCCAATAAGCGCGTCAAGTCCTGACCAAAAATCATATTATCGCCCAGCACCAATGCGGCAGGTGCACCATTTAAAAACGATTCACCAATCAAAAACGCTTGGGCGAGCCCTGGGCGAGCCCATCCGGGCTGGGTTGCACGGCATAAGACAGATTCAAACCGAAATCTGAACCATCACCCAGAATGCGCTGCAGGATAGGAACGTCATGTGGTGTAGAAATAAGCAAAATATCACGAATGCCAGAGAGCATCAGCACCGACAAAGGGTAATAAATCATCGGTTTGTCATACACCGGCAGCAGTTGCTTGCAAATCCCCTTGGTGAGTGGGAATAAACGTGAGCCGCTACCACCAGCCAAGACGATGCCTTTGCGTTTTTTACCCGATAGTTTTCCTGAGTTATTAAGATTCATAGCAATGTGTTAATAATCCCTAAGCAATCGGTTTTCTGACAATCAATGGTTCATGTCTGGCTATTAATCGAGATAACAGAGATGAATGTGAAATGATTTCATATCCGCGACTTTTAAAGAAACAAATGCCAGCGTGGGGGTCGATATCCGCGACCGCATCGTCATCCGATACATGACCATACTGTTCAATCAAATCCCAACTAGGCTGCAGTGCCTTGTATCGAAGTGGCACCGTCTTTACCCCAAATGCGAGTTGGATTTCCTCACATACACGTTTGGGGAGTGCCATGCCGGCTCGCACCACAAGCAATTCACGAAAAGGAATTGATCCGCGATCAATCCGCTCGAGCCACGATAGTTCAGACATTGGTCGCTGCTCGATCTTTTTGACCGTCCAAGAGCGGCAATTCCAAGCCGGAGCAATCAAACCGTACCCCCCCCCCCCCAAGATTCGATCTATTTCCATAAACGCCTTGTTAGGGTCAGGAACATGCTCTAAAGCCGCCCAGGTAAAAACTCCATCAAATGAGCTGTCAGCAAACGAAAGGTGCATTGCATCTTCTTCGTAAATTCTGCTGCTCTGACCATCCCGTTCCTTGACACGGGCAACTGCGGTCTTGGAATACTCTGCGCCATGCCACCCTGGATGTACCTTTGCAACAAAAGCCATGCCACAGCCAATCTCCAGAATTTTTGCATCGTGCCGTAAGGCCAGCCCTGTCTGTTCTAGCCAAGCAGAGGTGTCATTTATAAGCAAGGCACTTCGTTGAGGCATGCCATCTTCACCGCCACCATACTGGGATGAGTGATCAACCTGATAAACCTCGTTGTAGAAATCTTTGCTCATGAATAAAACGCCTTAATCTTTGCAATCACCTTCTCCACATCCTCATCACTCATCCTCGGATGAATGGGGATACTCAGCGCATCCTGATTCAACTGCTCACAATTTGGCAGGCGCACATCCATCTGGCCGTAAAGCGGGTTCAGGTGCAGGGGGTGGTAGCGCAGGGTGGTGTAGATCTGCTCGCCCAACAGATAGTGCGCCAATTCATCGCGTCGCGGTACGCGGATGCAATAAGTAAAGTACGAGTGCCGATCACCGGGTGCCGCTTCGGGTGGTGTTATGAGGCCTGACACCCTGGCAAGCGCTTGTTGGTAAGTGTCCCAAATCGTTTTGCGACGGGCTTGCAGGGTATCGATGCGGTCTAACTGGGCCAGACCGATGCTGGCGGCCAGATTGGTCGGCAACATTTTGATGAAGGGTTCCTGTATGTTGTACTCCCACCAGCGGCTTTTGCCGCCTGCGGTACTAATGGCAGAATCAAAGCCTGATTTGCCGATGCCACAGTAGCGCATCACCTTGGCTCGCTCTATGCGTGCTGGCAGGCGTGCGGTAATGCCACCGCCTTCTCCCACCGTCAAGTTTTTGACGGCGTCATAGCTGAAAATGCCGACATCGCCGATGGCGCCGCAGGGTTTACCTTTGTAGGTACTGTCCACCGCATGAGCGGCATCTTCGATGATCGGGTAGCCGAGGGCAAGAATCGGGTCCATATCGACCGTAAGCCCGGCATAGTGAACGATCATGATGGCGGCGGTTTTATCGGTGATTCGTGCCTGAATGTCTTCTGCCCGCACGTTCATGGTATATAGATCGTTATCACAAAACACCGGTTTGTGCCCGGCAAGAATAATCGCCTGGGCACAGGAGACCCAAGTAAAGCTCGGCAAAATAATCTCGGAGCCGGGGGGCAAGTCGAGCAAGGTGACGGCCATGAACAAGGCATTGGAGCCACTGTCCACCATGGCGAAACTGGGTAGGCGATATTTTTCCTGATATTTCTTTTCGAAAATATCGACATTCTTGCCAAAGCCCATCCACTGGCTTTTCATACAAGTGATGACATTGGCGATTTCTTCATCGCCGACTAGGGAACCGAATACTGAGATCATGGTGTGTCCTTCCTGTTAACTTTTGTTCAATTGATAAGTCAGTAAATAATGATCAGCTTGTTCTTCTGCAGCCACAAAGCCATTTTTTTTATACCACGCGACTGCCGGATTGACTTTAAGTACCTGCAGAGTTATGGAGCATTTTCTGACCGATTGCGCATAGGTCAACATCGTTTGAAACGCTTTGCCCATGTAGCCTTTTTTGCCGTAATCAGTCAAACCCAAGATCACGTTATAAATATCCCACGCTTCATCCAGCAGTCTGATGCCCATACAGCCGATTGCATTACCATTTAGATCGACGATAAACATATAGTCATGGTTGCGTGCTTGAAATTTGGCGAACCAAGCGCGTTGTTGCTCGGGCGTGATTATATCTTTATGAAAGAAAAATTCTCGCTGCTCATTTTTCCACTGGCGAATATTTTCAAGGTCATTTTCGTTTGCCACTCTTAATGTTAAAGACTCAACTCCTCC
>CAIRGS010000150.1 GCA_903878125.1 uncultured Nitrosomonadales bacterium
CCATCGGGCTGCTGCTCAATCAAACGCCGCAATTCCTCAAACAGCAGCGCCTCTTCTGGACAAGTGATGCGCAATGCAACGCAATCCTGTTGCAACTTGCGATAGTGACGCGGCCAACACTGGATGCATCCACCGAGCACACGCAGCGTGCGAAATACGCCATCTCCATATAGCAAGCCGCGATCATGAATACTAACCTTATCTCCCGGCACGCCATTGATCAGCATGTAGCTCCCTGAGACGTGCAAGCGCTTTAAACCTTGCGAAACACCAATGTAGCATTGGTGCCGCCAAAGCCGAATGAGTTGGACATGGCGACATTAATCGTCATGTTGCGCGCAATATTGGGCACATAATCCATATCACACGCCTCATCCAGCTCGAAAATATTTATGGTAGGCGGGGCAATCTGATGGTAAATGCCAAGCGCTGAAAATATAGCCTCTACACCGCCCGCAGCACCCAGTAAATGTCCTGTCATGGATTTGGTGGAACTGACCTTGACCTTCATCGCGTGTTCACCAAGGCAACGCTTCATTGCCATGGTTTCAGCCAAGTCGCCTAGCGGGGTGGAAGTGCCATGCGCATTGATATAATCCACCTGATCCACATTAAGGCCGGCATTGCGCAAGGCATTACTCATACAACGCGCGGCACCCTCGCCGTCTTCGCGCGGTGCAGTCATATGATATGCATCGGCACTCATGCCATAACCCGCCACTTCGGCGTAAATTTTTGCACCGCGTTTTTTAGCATGTTCATATTCTTCCAGTACTAAAACCCCGGCACCTTCTCCCAGCACAAAGCCATCGCGTCCTTTGTCCCATGGACGGCTAGCGGTAGCAGGATCGTCATTGCGAGTGGAAAGCGCTCGAGCAGATGAGAAGCCCCCTAACGCAAGCGCGCAAACCGACCCTTCAGAGCCACCTGCGATCATAATGTCGGCATCACCATATTCGATCAACCGGGCAGATTCGCCTATGCAATGAGTGGCTGTGGAACAGGCTGTCACCATGGACAGATTAGGTCCTTTAAAGCCATACATGATGGACAGATTTCCGGAAATCATGTTAATGATTGTGCCGGGAATAAAGAACGGTGAAATCTTGCGTGGACCCGCCGCCAGATAGTCGTTATGACTATCTTCAATCATCGGCAGCCCGCCGATACCAGATCCAATATTCACACCAATGCGTTCGGCGTTTTGTTCAGTTACCTCGATCCCGGCATCTTTAATTGCCTCCATAGCGGCTGCTAGGCCGTAATGAATAAATACATCCATACGCCGAGCATCCTTGGCAGAGAGATATTGACTCACATCAAAACCTTTCACCTCTCCAGCAATCTTCGATGTAAACAGGCTGGCATCAAAACGGGTGATGCGGGCAACGCCTGATTTGCCATCAACAATATTTTGCCATGCTTGGGCAATTCCTGTACCAACAGGCGAAACAATACCCAAGCCGGTAATGACGACTCTGCGTTTTGCCAAACCGAACTCCGTTATTTTAGGGGAAAAGCGAAAGGAAGAATTACTTGGGATGGTTGTTAACGTAATCGACTGCCTGTTGCACTGTAGTTATTTTTTCAGCGTCTTCATCTGGAATTTCACACTCAAACTCCTCTTCCAGCGCCATCACCAGCTCAACCGTATCCAATGAATCGGCGCCCAGATCATTAACGAACGAGGACTCATTTTTCACTTCAGTCTCGTTTACACCGAGTTGTTCAGCAACGATTTTCTTTACGCGTTGTTCGATATTAGACATGTAACTCTCCCTACTCTGGTTAAAGTTCAAAAAGCTTCGGCATTCTACCAAACTTACCTCAAATTCCCAACTACCGAGCTCTTCCAATGTAAAATAAATCTGGAGGTTTATCGTATTTCTACCGAGGAATAAGTCTTACATTGAATCATCGATAGACGTAAATTGGGGCGTTCCAGTGTCACTCCAAACAAAAAGGTGGATCATACTTACTCCCGCCGCCACACTCTCTTTTGTAGTCCGTTACGAGGTGGGATTGGAAGTTTTCTTTCTAAAGTCGAGCAGCCACAGCACATAACCAGATAGTGCATAGCAGAAGAAAAGCAGAAACAGCACACTTGGCGGATCGCTGAAAATCAGTATAAAAAATAACGCGATCAGGATAATGACGATAAATGGCACGCTCTTGCGCATGTTGAAATCTTTGAAACTGTAGAAGCGCAGGTTACTCACCATACTCACTCCGGCAAACACCGTTAGGATGACAGCATACCAGCGTGACTCTTGACCGCTAAAATGATTATCCAGCATCACCCAAACGAAGCCAGCGACCACTGCAGCAGCAGCAGGGCTGGGCAGACCTTGAAAAAATCGTTTATCTACTGTATCAATATTAGCGTTGAAACGTGCCAACCGTAACGCCGTGCCAGCGCAATAAATAAAGGCTGCGAACCAACCCAATTTACCCAAGTCCTTGAATGCCCATTCATACATCAGTAACGAGGGCGCTACACCGAACGAAACCATGTCGGACAAGCTATCATATTCCGCTCCAAATTCACTTTGGGTGCGGGTCAGTCGCGCCACGCGACCATCCAGACCATCTAGCACCATAGCAATAAAAATAGCTACGGCAGAAAATTCAAACTTGCCATTCATTGCCTGCACGATGGCGTAAAAACCGGCAAACAGCGCCGCCGTAGTCAATATGTTGGGCAGCAGGTAGATGCTGCGCCTGCGCAGATTCATCGGTTTTCTGTCATTCAGATCGTTAGCCATGATTTTTAAAGACTCTTCATATTAGCCTTTAGCTCTTGGCCAAAACCGCCAGTATCGTAGTAGTTGCGCGCACTTTATCACCAATCGATACTTTTACGTCAGCCGTCAGGGGCAAGTACACGTCCACGCGTGAGCCGAAGCGGATGAAGCCATATCGCTGACCACGTGTCAGAACATCGCCTTCTTGAACATAACACAGGATTCTGCGTGCGATCAACCCCGCCACCTGCACGCTGGTTACGTCTTGCCCATCAGCCCTTTTAATCCATATGGCATTTCGCTCGTTTTCCAGCGAAGCCTTAGCCAGATCAGCATTCACGAACTTGCCGGGAAAATATTGGACGCGCTTCACCAAGCCATCTATGGGACTGCGATTGGAATGTACATTAAATACATTCATGAACACGCTGATCTTGATGGCATCGCACTGCAAATAGGGATCCTGAGTGCGCTCTACCGCCACAATTCGACCATCAGCAGGTGATAGCACTGCATCTGCATCCTGTGGGATTTCACGCGGCGGATCGCGGAAAAATTGCAGCACAAACAACGCCACTAACCAAAGCGGGAGCGACCACACTCCGCCACCAAAATATGTTACCGAGCTAGCGATGAATACTGCGATGGCCAAGAATGGCCAGCCCTCGCGTGCGATGATTGGATGGGGATAATTAGGCATTAGAAGGGAGAAACGAAATTTTGATTTTTATAAACAAGAATTGCAGAACAAGAGTCGTGCGGCTTAGGATTGAGAGCGATCCAGCATTCATTATTCAAACTCCCAATCCCAGCCCCATCATTCCTAGTTCTTGCTTTGGTCAACCAGCTTATTTTTGCTGATCCAGGGCATCATGGCTCGCAGTTGGGCACCCACTGTTTCGATCGGATGCTTGGCGTTAAGGCGACGGCGCGCGGTCATCTCCGGGTAGTTGGTACGGCCTTCCAAAATGAACTGTTTGGCATATTTACCAGTCTGGATATCCTTCAAACACTGACGCATGGCCTCCTTTGTATCATCGGTAATAATCTTGGGGCCGGTGACGTACTCGCCATATTCCGCATTATTTGAAATGGAATAGTTCATATTGGCGATGCCGCCTTCGTACATCAAATCCACAATTAACTTCAATTCATGCAGGCACTCGAAATAAGCCATTTCCGGCGCGTAGCCAGCTTCCACCAGCGTTTCAAAACCGGCCTTCACCAGTTCAACGGCACCGCCACATAACACGGCCTGCTCGCCAAACAGATCTGTTTCCGTTTCTTCACGAAAATCAGTCTCGATCACCCCTCCCTTGGTGCCACCAATGGCTGCGGCGTAAGAAAGTGCGACGTTTTTGGCCTTGCCGGACTTGTCCTGGTATACAGCAATCAAAGATGGCACACCGCCGCCCTTCAGATATTCGGAGCGAACTGTGTGACCAGGGCCTTTTGGCGCTATCATAATTACGTCCAGGTCGGCACGTGGAATAACCTGGTTATAATGAATATTAAAGCCGTGGGCGAACGCCAAAGTAGCGCTCGTTTTCATATTTGGCGCTACTTCAGCGTTATAAACATCAGGGATATTCTCATCAGGCAACAGCATCATGACCACATCGGCCCCCTTCACTGCTGCCGCGACTTCCATAACCTTATGTCCAGCCGCTTCAGCCTTCTTCCAGGAAGCGCCACTCTTACGCAGGCCGACAGTCACATTGACACCGGATTCCTTCAGATTCAAAGCATGTGCATGGCCTTGTGAGCCGTAGCCGATAATGGCCACTTCCTTGCCCTTGATTAGTGACAGGTCTGCATCTTTGTCGTAATAAACTTTCATGTTGGCCTCTTTAAAATAATCATAAAATTAAAAAATTATAGTTTTAAAATGCGATCACCGCGCCCAATGCCGGACGCGCCGGTACGCACAGTTTCCAATATCAGGCTGCGGTCTATGGCTTGCAAAAAACTTTCCAGTTTGTGACCGGTACCGGTTAATTCAATGGTGTAAGTTTTGTCAGATACATCGATAATGCACCCGCGGAAAATATCCGTCATGCGCTTCATCTCCTCACGCACCGCACCCACCGCGCGCACTTTCACCAACATTAACTCGCGCTCCAGATGTTCGCCTTCGCTCAAGTCCATCACCGCGACCACCTCAATCAGCTTGTTGAGCTGCTTGTAAATCTGCTCTATCACTTCGTCAGAACCACTGGTTACTATAGTCATGCGCGACAGGGTGGCGTCTTCTGTGGGCGCCACGGTGAGTGACTCGATGTTGTAGCCACGCGCTGAAAATAATCCGGAAACACGCGATAAGGCACCCGCTTCATTTTCCATCAACAGGGAAATAATATGCCGCATTATAAATCCTCCGCCAAAATCACTTCAGACAAACCCTTGCCACCTTGCACCATGGGAAACACGTTTTCAGTCTGGTCTGTTATGAAATCCATGAATACCAGTTGTTGCTTACGCCCAAATGCTTCTTTCAATGCAGGTTCCACATCCGATGGCTTCTCAATACGCATACCAACATGACCATAAGCTTCCGCCAGCTTCACAAAATCGGGCAGCGCATCCATATAGGATTCAGCATAACGGTTGCCATGGAAAAACTGCTGCCACTGGCGCACCATCCCAAGATAACGATTATTCAGCATGATAATTTTGAGTGGCAATTGAAATTGTTTGCAGGTGGAGAGCTCTTGGATACACATTTGAATACTGCCTTCACCAGTAACACAAGCAACTTGCGCATCTGGATGAGCAAGTTGCACGCCCATTGCGGCGGGCAAACCGAAGCCCATGGTGCCCAGCCCGCCGGAATTAATCCAGCGACGCGGCTTATCAAATTTGTAATACTGCGCCGCCCACATCTGATGCTGTCCAACGTCGGAGGTGATGAAGGCATCGCCCTGGGTAACTTCATACAGCTTTTCGATCACGAACTGCGGCTTAATTATTTCATCCGAATTTTTGTAGACTAAGCTATTCTTGCCGCGCCATTCCTTAATTTGCGCCCACCACGGCGCAATCGCCTGCTGATCAGGCTTTTCCTTGCTACCGTGCAATTCTGCCAGCAGATCGTCCAGCACATGTGCCACATCGCCAACGATAGGCAAATCCACCTTCACCCGCTTGGAAATTGAGGAAGGATCAATATCGATGTGAATGATCTTGCGCTTTTCCTGACTAAAGTGCTTCACATTGCCAACCACGCGATCATCAAAGCGGGCTCCCACGGCCAGCAGTACATCACAATACTGCATCCCCATGTTTGCCTCATACGTGCCATGCATGCCCAACATTCCAACAAACTGCTTGTCTGTCGCCGGATAGCCACCCAAACCCATCAAGGTGTTGGTACAGGGGAAACCCAACAAACGCACCAATTCGGTCAATTGCTTAGACGCATCAGCCAGGATCACGCCGCCGCCCGCATAAATCATCGGTCGCTTAGCTGCCAGCAATAACTGCACGGCACTCTTGACCTGCTCCAGATCACTATGCTGAGCCGGATGATAAGAGCGGATGCTCACCGATGATGGATAGCTGAACTCCGTCTTTTGATTTGATATATCCTTTGGAATATCCACCAGCACTGGTCCAGGGCGGCCGCTTTTGGCGAGATAAAATGCCTTCTTAATGGTGCTGGCGATTTCCTTAACGTCTTTGACCAGAAAATTATGCTTCACGCAAGGTCGCGTTATGCCAACAGTATCCACCTCCTGAAAAGCGTCTTCGCCAATGGCATAAGTCGGCACTTGGCCACTGATAATTACCATAGGAATAGAATCCATATAGGCAGTGGCAATGCCAGTGACTGCATTGGTCACCCCGGGGCCAGAAGTGACTAACGCGACCCCCACCTTATCAGTAGAACGGGCATACCCGTCGGCAGCATGAACTGCAGCCTGCTCGTGACGAACCAGTATATGTTTAACCTGATTCTGCGTGAACAACGCATCATAAATGTGCAAGACTGCACCGCCAGGATACCCGAACACATATTCAGTCCCCTCTTCCTGCAAACATCTAATGGTTATTTCCGCGCCCGTCAATTCCATGTCAAACTACCCTAGCAAACAATAATTAAAGAACCGTGCAAGATAAAGGTTAGACGCATTTTGGTCAACCCCCACGCCAGAACATGTCAGCACAAAGTAGCAATGTCCCCTTTCTCCCAAATAGAAATGTCCGCTGGTGATACAAGCCCCCTTTGCAGGCGAGGGGCATTTCTATTTAGCGTTGACAAGATTAACAATTATCTATTGATTTATGAAGAAATTTGTTAGCATGAGTCACTCATTAATTTAGCAGGGCTGCTATAAAACGAATAAGTTCATCCTAATTACAGTGTTGCTCGAAAGCATACCTGCTTGCATATCAAAGACATGTAGCGACGTGTGATTTTTTGGCACCTCGGATTTGGAATTTTGGTAACCCTTGAATTTTCAG
The DNA here is from genome assembly GCA_903878125.1 of uncultured Nitrosomonadales bacterium. Taxonomy (GTDB): domain Bacteria; phylum Pseudomonadota; class Gammaproteobacteria; order Burkholderiales; family Gallionellaceae; genus Nitrotoga. The sequence goes on from CAIRGS010000150.1 coordinate 7,209, forward strand.
TGTTGCCTAGTATTTATCAGCCTTCATGGGAGCATCTCAAACTGGCCAGCCACGACGAACTTTCCAAATTTCTCGCTGAAACCGAACGGCGCGCCTACAAACAAGCCTTGTTCGCGATACGTGACGAACATGTGGCGTTAGATATCGTACAGGACTCCATGTTTAAGCTTGCCGCAAAATATGGCAGCAAACCTGCAAATGAGTTCCCCATGCTGTTTCAGCGTATCTTGCAAAACACAATTCGCGACCATTGCCGAAGACAGAAAGTGCGCTCCAGGTGGGTTTCGCTGATGTCCTCACTGATTCCACAGCATGAGGACGCTGATTATGAGCCACTGGATAGCCTTCAGGACGAAAGCAACAACAGCCAAGGGCTTGCTCCTGATGCATCGTTTGAACAGTCCCAACTTATTGCTCTGATTGAAGAAGCATTAATCATTCTCCCAGCACGTCAACGTGAGGCATTCCTGTTGCGTTACTGGGAGGATATGGATATTACAGAAACAGCGGCGATCATGGGTTGCTCGGAAGGTAGCGTCAAAACACACTGCTCACGCGCTACCCATAGCCTCGCTGCGATTATGAGGAAAAAAGGAGTTCACTTGTCATGAAAAAAAATGAACTGGGCCATGAAAATATCAAGCAATTGCTCAACCACTCCGTCGCTCAGCTCGAACGACCCACACTGGCACGCCTGCGCCACGCGCGGGAGCAAGCCATGGCGCGCTATACCGCACGTTATGTAGAGCCTGTATTTGCCCGAGCCGGGCATGCCGTTTGGCATGCTTTCGGCGCGCAACACAAGTCACGCTTGTGGGCCACCACTTTGCTGCTTGCGATTATTCTGTTCAGCGCTACAGCTTATTGGAATCATATTGCAAAATCCGATACAGCTGACGTGGATATCGCTATTTTGACTGGTGATTTGCCCATACATTTTTACGTTGACTGATACAAATCATGTACCTGATCCGCCGTCATCTGTTCGCATTCAGCATCACCGTTTTTCTGTTTCTTCCAGCAATAGCTGGGGCTCAGACATGGGAAGACCTCACCCCAGTGCAACAAAAAGCACTGGCTCCGCTCTCTAAAGAATGGGATACGCTGCAAACCCTGCAGAAGGAGCGCCTCATCAATATGGCCAAACGCTATCCGCAGCTTAATGCAGTCCAGAAGCAACGTCTGCATAACAGACTGGAAAAATGGAGCAAGCTAACGCCCGAACAGCGTAACCGTGCTCGCGAAAAATTCCAGGCATTTAGCAAAACTCCTTTGGCAAAACGCGAACAGGTCAAACAGATGGTTCGCCAACAAGAAGCTGAAAAACTGAATACACCTGCTACAGAGCCCGCACTAGCCGATACGCCATAAATATGTCAACAAGAAAAAACCCATAATACATATAGCATTATGGGTTTATGTTTACATTATTATATCTGGTACCCGCTAAAACGGGATGTCATCATCAAAGTTATCAAACCCGCCACTCTTGGCTTGTGCCGATTTGTTGGTAGCAGGCTCACCAACTGACGATGATGCAGGTGGTTTATCCACCATGTCAAAATTACCGCTGCCAGATTTACTGGACAACATCTGCATCTCATTGACGATAATATCGGTGGTATAGCGATCCTTGCCTTCCTTGTCCTGCCATTTGCGCGTGGCAAGCTTGCCCTCAACGTAAATCATCGAACCTTTCTTCAGGTACTCTCCAGCAATTTCTGCTAGTCGGCGGTAGAAAGTCAGGTTATGCCATTCTGTTTTTTCCTGTTTCTCGCCGCTTTTGTCCTTCCAGTTTTCTGAGGTAGCCAACGTAGCATTGGTCACTGCTTCGCCATTGGGCATGTAACGCGTTTCCGGATCCTTACCCAGCCGCCCTACTAAAATTACTTTGTTTACCGACATGTCATTCCCCTTTCACCAAATTATCTACCGCGACTTCGTCAAAGCCGCTCATATCTACTTTTAGACAAGCCATACATTCGGCTGGCACCACCATTACTTCGCGCACCCCATTTAATTGCGCCAAGCGTTGTTGCAAAATAGCGGCCGCGCGCCCATCCATTTCAGGCAATGGATACATTTTGGTACGCACCGCTGCAGGCGGCTGCATGGTGCTGGCAACTAGCAACCACAGCAATAACAAACCTACCGCAAATGCAAACACCGCATTTCCGCCAAAATATTGCATCAGAAAACCGCCCGCCATCGCGCCAAAGAATGCACCGAGAAATTGCACGCTGCTATATACGCCCATCGCCGTTCCCTTGGCCGCCAGAGGGGCAATCTTACTGATCATTGAAGGTAATGTCGCCTCCAATACGTTAAATGCGGTGAAAAACAGCAACAGCGACAGTGACACGCCCCATACACTGCTCTGCATCAGCATCAATGATAATTGCCCTAGCGCTGCCAGTGCAATCGCGCCCATAAACACCTGTTTCATCTTTGCTTTTTTCTCGGCGACAATGATGGGTGGCACCATCAACATGAGGGCTAGCAACATGACCGGCAGATATACTTGCCAATGCTGCGCAACTTCCAGTCCATTATTTTTCAGCACGAATGGCACTTGCATGAATACCGACATTAGAATCGCGTGCAAGGAAAAAATACCGAAATCGAGTCGCAGCAAATCTTTGTTACGCAGCACGTCGCCAAATCGCTTGCTGCTCGCCCCCGAACCAGAATGGAAGCGCGTGATGGCAGGATTTGGAATTACAAAGGCCACAAACAGCATGGCTAGAAGCGCCAGTACACCGGTTAGCGCAAAAATTCCGGGCACGTCTATCGTTTGATACAACATCGGTGCCAGCACCAGTGATATCGCAAATGTAATACCAATGGTAATGCCTATCATCGCCATCGCCTTGGTGCGGACTTCCTCGCGCGTCAGATCGGCAGTTAGCGCCATCACTGCAGCATTGATTGCTCCCGCGCCCTGGATCGCACGCCCGGCGATGACCCAATAGATATTGTCCGCCGAAGCAGCGAGGAAACTACCGATAGCGAACAGAAGCAGTCCCGCATAGATCACCGGTTTGCGCCCGTAATGGTCGGACATCCAGCCAGCCGGGATTTGTAATACAGCCTGAGTCAAGCCATAAGCACCAAGGGCAATGCCAATCAGGATTGGACTTTCGCCGCCGGGCAGTCGTTCGGCGGCATACAATGCAAATACCGGTAGAATGATGAACAGACCCAGCATGCGCAAGCCATAAATACCGGCTAAACCCATGCTGGCGCGGCGCTCAAGTGGCGTCATTGAATCAGGTGTGTATTCCATATTGAAGTATTGAAAGCGCAAAAAATCGCGTATATTAGCAGGTTTAGCGCAACCTACGGTAACCGGCATGGATAGCATCAAAATACGTGGCGCACGCACGCACAACCTGAAAAACATCAGCCTCGATTTACCGCGCAATCAACTTGTGGTCATCACCGGATTGTCGGGTTCCGGCAAGTCTTCCCTCGCCTTTGACACTTTGTATGCCGAGGGGCAACGACGCTATGTCGAATCGCTTTCTGCTTATGCGCGCCAGTTTTTGCAACTAATGGCAAAGCCAGATGTGGACTTGATCGAGGGCTTGTCACCTGCCATCGCCATTGAGCAAAAGGCCACCTCGCATAACCCGCGTTCCACTGTTGGCACGGTGACGGAAATTCACGACTACCTCCGCCTGCTGTTTGCGCGCGCGGGCGACCCCTATTGCCCGCAGCATGATCTGGTGTTACAGGCCCAAAGCGTTGGGCAGATGGTGGACCACGTACTGCAACTGCCGCAAGACACGCGCATCATGATTCTTTCTCCATTGGTCGTTGAGCGAAAAGGCGAACAAGTCGATTTGTTTGATGAGTTGCGTGCGCAAGGTTTCATGCGGCTACGCGTGAATGGCACCGTGCATGAAATAGACAAGCTGCCCACGCTGGCAAAGAACAAGAAGCACACTATTGAGATTGTGGTGGATCGACTAAAAGCCAGCGCAGAAAATCAGCAGCGACTCGCGGAATCATTTGAAACTGCCTTGCGCCATGCCGAGGGGCGCGCATTGGCGGTGGAAATGGACAGCGGCAAAGAACATATATTCTCCGCCAAATTTGCCTGCCCAATCTGCAGTTATTCGTTGCCCGAACTGGAACCGCGCTTGTTCTCGTTCAACAACCCAATGGGCGCCTGCCCGAAATGCGATGGCTTAGGCAGCATCAGTTTCTTCGATCCAAAACGGATTGTGGCTTTCCCACAATTGTCTTTAAGCTCTGGGGCAATCAAAGGATGGGATCGACGCAACCAGTTTTATTACCAGATGCTGGACAGCTTGGCCAAGCATTACGATTTCGATCTGGAACGTCCATTCGAAAGCCTGCCGGAAAAAATTCAACAGATTATTTTGTACGGTAGCGGCAAGGAAGAAATTCCATTCAGCTATCTCAACGAGCGCGGCAAACCCACGCTACGCGAGCATACATTCGAAGGCATCATTAATAATCTGGAGCGGCGCTACAAGGAAACCACGTCACCTACCGTACGCGAGGAACTGGCAAAACATCTCAACACCTGCATCTGCCCTGAATGCAAGGGTACGCGCCTGCGCCTGGAAGCCCGCAATGTGCGCATTGCAGACCATGCCATTTATGAGCTCAGTGCATTACCCTTGAAGCAGGCGCTCATTTTCTTCCAACAGGTGAAGCTGCCAGGCCACAAGCAGGCCATCGCGGAAAGAATCGTGCATGAAATCGCCAGCCGCCTGACCTTTCTCAACAACGTTGGCCTGGAATATCTGTCGCTAGATCGTTCGGCAGAGACCTTGTCCGGTGGCGAATCTCAGCGCATCCGCCTAGCTTCGCAAATTGGCTCCGGCCTGACCGGTGTGATGTATGTATTAGACGAACCTTCCATCGGCCTTCATCAGCGTGACAATGATCGTTTGCTGGGTACGCTGAAACGCCTGCGCGACATGGGCAACAGTGTAATCGTGGTGGAACATGACGCGGATGCCATCCAGGCTGCCGACTACGTGGTGGACATGGGTCCCGGTGCGGGCGAGCATGGGGGCATGATCGTCGCACAAGGCACGCCGCAAGAAGTGTGTGCCAACCAGCAATCGCTGACGGGTGACTATCTTTCCGGTCGGCGCAACATCGAAACACCAAAAAAATATCTCACCCCCGATCCGGAACGCATGCTGAAAATTCAAGGTGCATGCGGCAACAACCTGAAACAAGTCACGCTTAATTTACCTGTTGGCCTGCTGGTGTGCGTCACCGGCGTGTCCGGTTCCGGAAAGTCCACGCTCATCAACGACACGCTGTATCACGCCGTCGCACAACACTTATATGGAAGCAACGCCGAGCCCGCACCGTTCGCCAAAATCGATGGGCTGGAATTTTTTGACAAGGTCATTAATGTGGATCAGTCGCCCATCGGACGCACCCCACGTTCCAACCCCGCCACCTACACCGGCCTGTTCACTCCCATTCGCGAGCTATTCGCCGGAGTGCCGCAATCGCGCGAACGAGGCTATGGCCCGGGGCGATTCTCGTTCAATGTAAAAGGTGGACGCTGCGAATCCTGCCAAGGCGATGGCGTGATCAAAGTCGAAATGCATTTCCTGCCTGACCTCTATGTGCCATGCGACGTCTGCCATAGCATGCGCTACAATCGCGAAACGCTAGAGATACAATATAAAGGTCGGAACATCCACCAGATTTTGCAGATGACAGTGGAGCATGCGCATACGTTTTTCAAGCCGGTGCCAATCATCGCACGTAAACTACAGACGATGCTCGACGTGGGGCTCGGCTACATCACATTGGGGCAAAGCGCGACCACACTATCCGGCGGCGAAGCACAGCGTATCAAATTGTCGCTGGAACTTTCCAAGCGCGACACCGGACGCACTCTGTACATCTTGGACGAGCCCACAACTGGCCTGCATTTCCATGATATCGCCCTGCTTCTGAAAGTCATTCAAAAACTGCGTGACCAAGGAAACACCGTAGTAGTAATCGAACATAACCTCGACGTAATAAAGACCGCCGACTGGATCATAGACCTCGGACCTGAAGGCGGCGAGGGAGGCGGACATATCATTGCACAAGGCTCGCCAAAAGACATTGCCGCCAATCCGGAAAGCGTTACGGGGACTTACCTGAAGCAGGTATTGAAATAATCAGCTAACATGAAATTAGCTCCATCAATCACCCGCCCACCCGACTCACTCCTCAATTACGCCGAATCACACTCAATCCGCAGCAAATTAACACACACATAACCGCTATATCTCCAATATAGCCGGGGATCTAGTGCTCAAAGCACATCGAAAACAAATAGCAACATATCGCGACAACCTTTTGAACTCTGTCAAAAGGGAATATATAAGAGGATTAAGTCAAAGCACAAAAGTTTAAATATTTTTTGCAATGCTCGCCAATATTATGATACCCTTCCTCAGCTGTTAGAAGTTTCTAAGAGCCCCCGCGGACGGTACGAGTGGGTTTATCTTATTTTATTTATTTACTTAGAGGAGTAATAATTATGCGCAGAGTTAACTCACTGGCACTACTGCTTGCTATTAGTTCCCCGGCTGCCATGGCATATGACGGCCCACACGCTCAATACAATTTTCTTCCTGCAGCAGGTTCGTTTGCATCCGATCCACAAGCTGGCGATCTGCATCCTGGAGCGCAACTCGGCATACCAGGCAACTATCCTCCCGGCGGTGGTGTGGTAGCGCCTGCATATCAATATGAAACCCAAGGGCAATTTAACATTGGGAAGCATCATTTGGATCAATGGCAGAAAGAGGAAGGCGGTTCCGGCCAAGCTAGTTATCATGGAAAACAGCCCACCAAATATACTCCAGACTTTAAAACCGCTGTACCGTATATCGATGGCAAGCCTCTGTACGACAATGATTTTAACGAATCATGGGCGGGAGACAGGGCAAACGGTACTGGAGGATGTATAGCTAGCGCAGGTCCATATTGTGTAGCTCCAATAGAGACAGGTCTTGGTTACCATAAGGAAGAAACCCTTCCAAGCAAAACCTATACTAAATTACACTATGTTAATTCTGACGGACCAAGGGGTGCAGGTACAACAGTATCAATGAATGCAGTCGTAGAAAATACTGATACAAGAGCAGGTACAAAACCAGCAAAGATCAGACTTCAATACGCAATAACACCCGGCGGTAACTTTGTTGACACAACTCGTCAACCACAAAACGCCGGTTACACAAAGTTGGCTCCTGAAGGTACATACCGTTATCAATCCCCAACCATCATATACAATGATGAGCATGGCCATCTATATATAGACGGCAGGCATTATTCTGGCATACATTTGTTAAACGGTAGCTATGGCTACACAGTTGGCCTGGATCTGATCGGACCAGGAAAACATGACATCTGTATCAAGATAGTAGATGAATTCCATGAAGTGGTTGATATGGGAACGCAAGCTTGCGTTGCAGTTACAGTTTAAATGCGAATTTAGTACACTTATAAAGCTTGAACTATACCGTCCGTATAGTGAATGTAATTTGTGTAATATTTCGGTACCGTAACTATAGTAAACGGTACCGAATTTGGTAATAACTTCCTAAGTTCGAATTAATTGTTCTTGTAAGCCAGTTTAACAAAGCATATTTTAAGTAATAAAAAAGCCAGAGAAATCTGGCTTTTTTATTACTTAAAATTTTTTCATCATTAGCAGCTATTTCCTCCAACCTAATCAGAGACAATTAACGCCTGTTCTTCAAAGAAGAAAAATCAAGCCATCTTCTCAGCATTTCAGTTTAACGTGCTATATTGACAAAACTGATAATTCAGCAAATAACACCACAGAACAATTCAAATGGACAATATATTTATACATCAAAAGGAGAAAAGCTATGCGTAAACTTAACCTACTAGTAATATCATTTATATTTGGATGCTATGTTCCAGTTGTGCTTGCCGCTGACGCGTCAATATCTATTTCCAC
>CAIRGS010000151.1 GCA_903878125.1 uncultured Nitrosomonadales bacterium
GGCATTGCCACTGACTGGCGTTAATTATTTTCATCTTGGTGGGTGCAATGTGTTCGTAGAATTATAGGTGCTTGGCACGGATTATTCATGGGTGATATGCAAGGATTTTTTTTGTGGGCACCGAAGTATTATGACGAAATCCGTATTTTTAGGGGAGGCCTTCATTCGCTTTCTTCGGACGAATAGCAGCCTTGCGTTTAGTGGGCGGTGTGGCTGCATCGGCATCCTCCAGCATCGCAGCGACGGGCGGTGCCAGATAGTTCTTTTTACTCACTACCGGCTTACCACTTTTGGCTTCCAGCGCCTTGCTTGCATCGCCTGCAACCGCCCGCCTTATTTTGCGGCCTTGCGATTATTGGCAAAGCCTTGGACATGTTTGCGTCGAGCGATCTCCGTAGTGCCGGCTTCGCCCAGCATGGTGAAGATCAGTTCCAGATCGTGGTCATATGGTCGCGCAGATTATTGTACTTGGTGAGGTAAAGCGCCCCCGCCAACTGCGGATTGAACGGCACGGAGCCATGCGGATGGCGCAATTTTTCCAGTGCCAGCGAAGGCGGCAAAGCGCCGGGGTTCCACACCTCCAGCCGGTCGGCGAACAACATAACCTCGAGTGTGATACCTTTCTTTTTATGACTGCTCCTACCGCCCAACAAATTCTCCACGATGTTTTCGGCTATACGTCCTTTCGTGGTGAACAGCAATCTATAGTTGAATATGTTGTTGCTGGGGGTGATGCGCTGGTATTAATGCCAACCGGCGGCGGCAAGTCGTTGTGCTATCAGCTTCCGGCATTGATGCGGCGTGGGGTGGGCATCGTGGTGTCACCGTTGATTGCGTTGATGCAGGATCAGGTGGACGCACTTAACCAGCTTGGTGTTCGCGCCGCTTTTCTTAACTCCAGCCTGGATGCGATCACAGCGCGTACCGTTTCGAGCCGTTTGTTGCGGGGTGATTTAGATCTCTTGTATGTGGCTCCAGAGCGGTTGCTGATGTCTGGATTTTTGTCCATGCTGGAACAGGTGCAAGCCGAGCATGGCATGGCGTTGTTTGCCATTGACGAGGCGCATTGCGTATCGCAATGGGGGCACGATTTCCGTCCAGAGTATCGCGGTCTGACGGTATTGCATGAGCGCTTTCCGGACGTACCACGCATTGCGCTGACGGCCACAGCGGATGCGCCAACGCGAGGCGAGATTGTCGAGCGGCTGGCGCTGGAGCAGGCGCGCCAATTTGTTTCCAGTTTCGACCGTCCCAACATCCGTTACCGGATAACGCTGAAAGCCAATGCCCGGGACCAATTGCTGACCTTTCTGGAAACGGAACATGCTAACGATGCTGGCATCGTATATTGCCTGTCGCGAAAAAAAGTGGATGAAACTGCCACATGGCTTCAGGAGCGCGGCTGGAATGCTTTGCCTTATCATGCCGGGCTGGATGCGGCTGTGCGTAGCGAGAATCAACGTTCTTTCCTGCGCAAGGAGGGCGTCATCATAGTTGCCACTGTCGCTTTCGGCATGGGCATCGATAAGCCCAACGTGCGTTTTGTCGCTCACCTTGATCTGCCCAAGAGCATGGAAGGTTATTATCAGGAAACTGGCCGTGCCGGACGCGACGGCTTGCCCGCAGATGCATGGATGACTTACGGTTTGGGCGATGTGGTTTCCATGCGTCAGATGCTGGCATCCGGCGATGCGCCCGAGGAGCGCAAACGGTTAGAGCTGCATAAACTTGACGCTCTGCTGGGGTTTTGCGAATCCACTGCCTGCCGCCACCAAATTATCTTGCGTTACTTTGGAGAAGAGCATCCTGGGAACTGTGCTCAGTGCGACAATTGCCTGGAACCGATGGATACTTGGGACGCGACTCAAGCGGCACGTATGGCATTGTCGTGTGTTTACCGCACTGGGCAGCGCTTCGGCGTGGGTTATTTGATCGACGTGCTACTGGGCAAGACCACTGCACAGGTCGAAAAATTCCGCCACCAGCAACTGAGTACCTTCGGGATTGGCAAGTCGCTTGCGCAGACTCAATGGAGCAGTGTCTATCGACAGTTGGTTGCTGCTGGTTTGCTCAATGTGGACATGGAGGCTTATGGCGGATTGCGTCTTACCGAACAAGCGCGCCCGGTGCTACGCGGTGAATCCGAAGTGTGGTTGCGGCGCGATGCTGAACCGGCTAAAAACAAAATCAGCAAGGTTGAACGCGGCGCAAGAATGCGTGAAGCATTTGCCGGTGCAAATGAAGACCCGCTGTGGCTGGCACTTAAAGCCAAGCGCATGGAGCTAGCCCGCGAACAAGGCGTACCGCCGTATGTGATTTTTCATGACAGCACTTTGCTGGAAATTCTCAACCATCGCCCCGGCAATCTCACCGACTTAGGAAAAATTAGCGGGGTCGGCTTAGCCAAGTTAGACCGTTATGGAAATGATTTTCTGAAAGTAATTGAGGATGATGGAAATAGCGTTAAATAGGCCATAAAAAAGATATGCGTAATTGACACAATGATTGCGGCTGATAGCCACAAAAACTGCTTAGCACATCTTAATTTATTGATTTAACTGGTCGGGGCGAGAGGATTCGAACCTCTCACTATTTGGCCCCTAGCAAGTTAATTATCACTTTTCTCATAAAATACCATCGGACAGCTTCGATTGCACATAGTGCTATAACAAACCAGAGTTCAAATATGAAATAGTGTTCAAAACCAAGACCTTTGATCGCTGGGCGTGCAAAGTGGTAAGCGATACGCTTCTGTGTGATGCCGCACACCAGATTGAGCAAGGGTTGTTTGAAGCCGACTTGGGTGGTGGCGTGTGCAAAAAGCGCATACCGATACCCGGCCAAAGCAAAAGTGGATCAACCCGTACACTGGTCGCGAAAAAGCATCAAGATGCCATCTTCCTTTTAACGGGACGTGAGCAAAATGCCCCCCGAACAAACTTTTCAGACAAAGAAGCTGAGGCCGCAAAAATCATCGCCCATGCGCCTGAAAACGTGAACCGCAATAAACTCGACGAGCTGCTTACAACCAAAATCCTAAAGGAGAGATGGAAGCACGAGATGAATCCCGCCTTCGTATATTGCAGAAGCAGTTGACCAGGATGGATTCCTCATCATCAAGGAGCTTGGCTATGTGCCATTCACGGCAGTCGGTTCGGATCTGCTGTTAGAGGTGATCCATCGTCGCGATGAGAATGGTGCCACTTTGGTGACCAACAATCTGCCGTTCGATGCTTGGACCAGTGTCTTTGGTCCCGAACGTTTCACCGGAACGCTGCTGGACCGACTGACTCATCATGTCCACATCCTGGAAATGAATGGCAAAAGCTACTGGTTCAGCTGGCATAAAAAGCCGTGACCGACAAGCCTCTGTTATTTCAGAGCCTGTGCATATAGCCAGGGGCATACTGAACTGAAAGAGGTGCGCCCATCGCCCCGCAAATCCTCATAACAAATACTGCCAGATAATTCGATCCTTTAGCAGGCAAATGTATTGATGCAAGACCTTACCCCAAGTTTGATTTTGCCCTGAGGACATTCCTTGTCCGTCATCCGAGATCGGTGCCTGCCGCGATGGCGAACTTGCCAGGCTCAGGATGGGGCTCGGCCAAGGCACCATCAGGCGTCATCTTGGCTCTCAGATCGACATTGGCACCGATGCTGCACAAGGTATCCTGCACCAATTCGCTGCGCACCGCGACATCCAATGTCCCGCCCATGTGGCGGCCCAGCAGGTCTGCCTTGCCGTCCACTACTTGGGTTTCATTTACCTGCAAGGTGAGTAGGTCGTAGCCAGCGCGCGATGGGTGCGGTACCCGGCGCAGGATCAGGCCACGTATTCGGGTGAGATTTTCAATGACTTGCATGATGGGAATGGGCTGAAGTAGCGCTGGCCAACAAGTCGGCCAGCGCCAGGCTTATCGGCAGGCCGGTGTTGGACTCGTAGTAGCTGTAGGCCGGCATGGGGTTGACCTCAAAGCACAGATACTGTCCATCGGGCCGCTGCCGCAAGTCGATTCCGGCCAGCGGCAAGTCAAGCGCCTGTGCCAAGTCCACGCAGCGCCTAGCCACGTCGGCCGGCAATTGATGCGTTTGCAGCCGCGTTTGCTCGCCGCCGCGGGCATAGCGGTAGTCGGTAGCGCTGGAATGAATCTCGGCGGCGAAGCAGCACATGCCCACCACATGCACCCGCAAATCCACGCCTGGCACATAGGCCTGGAACTGCACCGGCAAGTCGCGCAGCAGAAGCAGTCGCGCGGCGCTACTCTCGTCCAGTTCGCGCACGATGGATCGCACGCCGCTGATGGACTTGAAAATTACCCGTCCATGTGTTCGCCAGAAGGCGCGAGCTTCGTCGGCGGAGTTGGTGATCAGCGTCTCTGGCACCGCAAAGCCGGCCTCGCCGATCCACTGGGCCTGCATGGGCTTGGAGTTATTGGAATTCATGGCGCGAGGCCGATTCACCACGAGCGCCGGGGCGACGTCGAGCCAGGCAACAAAAGAGTCAAGCCCCTGGTTCGCGCGCAGCGCGGCGCTGGGATCCTGCCATTGCCGTCCGAGTGATAAGGGGCGGGCATAGACGCTGCTGATCGACTCCAATGGCAATATCTGCCCAGCGGCGTGCAGGCAGCCGGTCAGCCCAGCCGGTGCAGCGTCCAGATGCAGGCCGTCCCGATCAAGAGCGCGCAGATCAACGAAGCGGTAAGGCATGTCGCGCTCCTGCAGGGCTTGCAGCACCAGCGTGATCGGCGGGTCGTCTTCCCGTCCAAGGATAACGATCATGTCAGCGCCTCCGCCACGACTCGAGTATGGGGACTTGCCGGCGCGTCGAAACGGTGCGACAGCCAGTGCGCGACCGCCTGCACTTCTCCCGACGACGTCAGGGCCGGATGCGCGTCGACGTGACACAGAAGCGGCGCTGCCGGTGTCCCGTGAAAGCGCAGCGATAGCAAGTCGAAGCCAAGTTCCCCCGCCATCGCATGACAAGCGCGCACGAACGGTTCTGGCCAATCAGACCTGTCGGCCCCCCAGAGTTCCATCGGCGTGCGCAGCACCGAAAAATATTCCGGTGCCGATTGCCACGTGGCCAAGGCGAACCCACATTGGCTAGCGACAGTTGCCCAGTGGAGGTGATGCAGCGCCGGGATCACTGACGCGTGGCGGCGCATTGGGGGCTCGACGCGCTCGCCCAGTTCGGCCAGCCAGCTTGCCACCAAGGCCTGCAGCTCTGCGGCGGCATAGTCCCGGTCCTGCGTAGCGCTTGCCCTAAAGGCCGCCTGCGGCAGCAGCCGAATTCGATTCCACACAAGGCCGATCTGATTGCCTTCGAGACGGTGATCACCATGCCATTGGAGGAGCGTGCATGCATGGCCCTGCTCATCCAGTCGCTGCGACCAGCGTGCCTGACCCAGCCACTCAGGGTGCAGCACCGTCAGGCGGTGGCCCAGGATTGGTGCGAGAACACTTGCGACAGCCTGAGCCCCTCCGTCCAACGCGTGCGCCAAGATCACTAGTTGCATGGTGGCAGGTTGTCAAACGCAACTTTGGCATCACGGTCGCCACCGGCCATGCGTTGCTGGAGTTCGGCGATCGCCGGATCGGCCTGCGCCTGCCCGACCAAATCGGGTCGCAGTTCCGCTCCAATGAAAGGTTGCGTTGCCGCGCCTGCTTGACCCATTTCCAGTGCGATGAGGCGCGCTTCCAGCATGGCCAGATGCTGTTGCAGCAAATCGTTCTCGGCGTATAACTCGGCGCCATCGCCGACGTCGCCGGCGTCACCCGCCATACCCATGCCTCTGCCGCCCAAGCCACCGAGGCCGCCTGGGCGCTCGAAAACATCTTTGCCACCCTTACCCTCGAAGGCATCCTTGTGGTCCTTGGCTAATTCCTTTCTATCCTTGCTATCCTTACGCAGCTCCTTTCCTTCCTTGGCGGAGTCCTTGCGCTCCTTGAACAGTTCCTTCACCTCCTTGCGGACATCCTTCACGTCCTTACGCAGCTCCTTTCCTTCCTTGGCGGAGTCCTTTCCTTCCTTGACGATATCCTTGCTATCCTTGGCGAGTTCCTTCACCTCCTTACGAGCATCCTTCAGATCCTTGGCCACCGCCTTGCAGGTCACTGCGACCTTGGCAGTCATGGTCGGGCCGGAGGCGGAAATCTGCGTCACCGAGACACAGGTTGCCTGGTTGGTATATGAGTTGGAGTTGGGAGCACTGCCGCTGCTGAAGCTGCCGTTGGTGCTATCGCCTGGGTAAGGGTCTCCAGCATCGCCCCGGTTGTGGTCCAGCTCCATATCTCGTTTGTTGTCCGCCTGCACGAGAGCCACCTTGTAGTGGTTCTCGTCGGTATTGCCAGGCTGGGTCTCGTCAATGTGCCAAATAAGCAAGCCATCGCCCGGCAACCCGGCGTCAAAGCCGACACGTTGCCGGTTCTCCAGCAGGAAATACTCGTTGCCACCAGCACCACTCTTCCACAGGCGGTGAACGCTGCGCGCGGTCTTGACGTCCTGGATCGACAAGGTGCTGCTACCGGTGATGTTGTTGACCGAAACCCACCCCTGGCTGGCCTTGCACCAAGCGCTCGGGTGGGAGGGAATGTCTCCTCCACCGTTCCATGAACCGCCCGCCATCAGGCACCAGTTGCCAATGCCCTCCGATGTGTTGTCGGTGTCGTAGAGGTCGGGGAAGCCAAACAGCAGGTGACCCAATTCGTGTGCGCAAACGCCCAGCTTGGCGTCCTGCGGAATCGTCAGATAGGCGAATATCTGCTTGCCATCAGCGGCCATGGCCGATGGCAGCGTCCATTTGTGCGACCAGATGTCGCCGGAATTGCCGGTCTGTTCGCCACCGGAACCTGAATGCACGACGATGAAGGCATCCACGAAGCCATTGCCATCGTTGTCATAGAGGCCAAAATTGACGCTCGGGTTGGCTGCGGTGGCCGCGTCCTGCGCCATGATGTTGGCGCGCGGCGTACCGCTGGGCCGACCGATGCCGAAGTTGCCATTCGCATACCACGCCAGTGTTTGCGGCAAGGTGAAAGGACCGACCACCTCGCCGGCAATATCGACCAGACCGCCACTGACATCACGGTAATACTCCTTGACCGATCCATGCGGCATCACGCCGGTGGAGAAGAACAAGTCGTTAAAATGCGCAGCGGTGCTGCCAAAGGCATGATCGGAGAACTGGACCAGCACCACAATCACCCGCAGCGTGCCGCGCAGCGGCGCGCGCTCCGCGGCCGCCGAGCGGATCGACCGCATGGGCGTGCCGAGTGGGTACTGATCGGGCGGAATGATGACCCCATCATCAAATCCCAATGGCCGCGGGCCGCGGCTCAATCCCATGGCCGCGCCCAGGACGCCCCCTGCTTTGCCGCGCGCCTTCGCCAGTTCGGCCTTGAGCTTCTCGCGCAGTTCGGGGCTGGGCGCGACGGCGCAGAAGTCCGACCACACGGCAGACTTTGACGCACAACATGCAATGCTATAACGGCGGTAATTTTTATTCATGGCTGTCATCTCCAAGGCTGAATATGGCGTGCAAGCGGCGCGCCGCGCAAGTTTAAATACATCAAATCAAAGGAATCAAGTCTCAATAAAGGATATGGTATTCAAGCATTCTTAATCAAAACCTTTATCGGCTCAGATCGCTCCATAGCCCTATTTTTGGCAAACACTCAATTCTAAGCCTGCAATAAAAACATGATAAAAACAGAACACATTCTGACCGTAATTTAACTCCCCTAATAAGCGTTATATAAAAGTTAAATGCCCCCGGCAAAGCCGTAGATTTACCTCAGTGAATGACCTACTAAAACTTGGTACACCTACAACACAGTTAAAAGACTACTCAGTTATTAAAATGCCATCTGTGCGATACCGTACATAGCAATCTAATAATCATGGTGATCAATGCGGCAAAAAAATCGCATTTTCATTGCCAAGGTTACACTTTCCCTTACTCCGAGAATGTCTCGATTGCATTCCGATATGGCTGCAAATGGCAAGGCACAAAGGTGTGGCATTATTGCGGCACTTACCCGACAAACGACATGACGGTCATTCGTGATGAGCGCAATAAAGCGCGTGATTTGGTTAAAGCTGGCATCGACCCCAGGGCCAACAAGAAAGTCGTCAAAATCGATGCGCAGGCCGCTATCGTGGAAGCCATCCGTGCCAACGAACAAAAGCGCACCGAAGCCCTCACCTTCAATGATCTCTACATGGCATGGATTAAGGACGACGTGAATCGCAGCGACGGCAACAAATACATTACCCAGTCATTCGGCAAGTACGCCATTCCGGTGCTGGCA
>CAIRGS010000152.1 GCA_903878125.1 uncultured Nitrosomonadales bacterium
CAGAGAAACAGTTGGAATTGTATAAGTCGCAGTAGTTGCAAGAGGAGTCGTAGCAGCTGTGCTCTTACTCCAACTGTAGGTTAACAAAGCAGTTGCCGCTTGGTCTGCCCCAGCCGGCACAATTGTCAGTGCTGCATCACCGCCGATAGATACTACTTTGGATTCCGGCGCCTGGATTACAATGAGTCTTCTCTCACCTGCAAGCTTGGTAATATTGTCATATATTGCAGAGCTTCCTGCTACTAAGTTCCCATAATTATTTGCGATTACCTCACAGCGGTAAACTCCAGCATCAGCAGGAGAAACCACTTTAATCGTAAGGGAAGCAGTCGTTGCACCCGAATAGTGGACTGTATCTTGTGGATCAATTAAATAAGTATCGTCAATTTGATCATCACTTATTCCTTCAGGAACTTTATACCACTTAAACAATAAGTCAGATGGACTAGCAGCGGCTGCTGAAACTGATCCTAAAGTCACAGAAGCTTGACCCTCAATAGCAATGGCTGTATTTTTTCCTCTTATATTTGCAGCGGCTACTTTCAAAGGAGCACTGGTTGTTGAACCACCATTACCAGTGACAACACAGGTGTAAGTCCCTGCATCAGCAATACTTGAAGGAGTAATTACTAAATAGGCTGTTTTTGAACTATCAACAGAAAGACCTCCACGAGTCTCGAACATCCGACTACCCAAGTTTAGATTGACTCCATTTTTTCGCCACTGGTAATTAGTAGCTCCAGAAGCAACAAGACTAATGGCGAGCTCACATTCTGCATGGCCATCCTCAACAAAGGCATTTGGATAAGTAGTATCAATAGAAACTCGCCAATTTGGTTGTGTCGTGATTGCAGGCCCCTGCCCCTTAAGCGTTGCGAATGCCGACATAAAAAAGACACAATAAATCAAATGTGCTTTATTAATAAACTTCGTTAGTTTATTTTTATACATACTGTTAAAATTTTTAATTCACTAAAAAACAAAACATTCAAGGAGCGCGACTTGGATAATCACAATTTAAAAGCCTGATATTAGCCTTGGTTCCGACAGTCGCAGGTGAAGCCCGGAACGAAGTCACGAGATTATTAAGCGCGCTAGATATTTTGGAACTAAAACTTTTTTCCTTCATGGTGTTACTGTAACTGGAATTAAGAACACCAGGTCCGACATTGTACGCAACAATTGGCGCATCATTGTTACGCAAAGTGTCAATTGTAGTTGTGGTTTTTGGCATTTTCGAAAAGTCTGAACTTAGCAACTTATTTGATGTAAAATTGTCAATTGAAGTCACCGTAGCCATTCCAATTAGGCCAAGTCCATAAACGACTAAAGGTTGCGATGAGACCACTTGTAGATCCGTTTGCCACGCGACTACATAATATCTAGAAATAACTGAGTCCGGAATATTTACCTTTAAATTATTTCCCCCGACTGAATTAACGCGTGCGACTAGAACACTGCTTTTTTCTAAATCAGTTTTATCGAGAATACATTTCCCTTTCCAATTTGTTTTCTCTGGCAAATTTTTTACCGCGAACACCGACATCGATTTCACTCCTGTCGAATGAAAGGATGTTATCTCGGTTAACCATCTCTCTGTTCGCATATCGCATACAACCATATAATTGCCACTCTCATTTGATTCAAAATGAAGCGCTTGATCGAGAGAATCTAAGCGAGTCTGTAATTGCTCCTTTAATTCGCTAGAGTAGACCAATCTCTCCGCCCCATAACCCGAGGCGAAATTCACTCGCGATTCACTTGTTTCATCCTGAATAACTTTGTAATTTGAGTGTGTTTTTTCACCAAAAACTTTCAAAGCACCCAATTTACCGGCTGTTGGCAGTTTAAAGGAGAGCCTCAGATACTTGCTAAAAACATTACCTGTTAACATTTCAATAAGTTCATCCTTTGAGTCGAAATTCATTTTTGCGATCTCGTTCCATTTGACCCGGTCGTCACTTACTTGAGCAGTAAGCAAGCCCTCACAGCCCTCGTTAGTTAAAGAAATCTGTCGAAAAAGCCGGAAACACGAAAAACCAACCTCGATATGAGCATCTCCGACGTTGGCAAGTGACAGTTTCCCGCTAGTATAAGCAAAGGTATCTGAGTCATAAATGCCTGAAGACGACAAGATTTTACACTCCCCTGCAGAGTTGCAAATATTGACAGGAATCTCGCCAACGGTTTGGTTTCTTGTTAACAAATTTCTGGATTCTGCCAATGACAACGATTCAATCAGGCTCAAACCCGCAAAGATTAATATCGCGAACCTCAATCTAGGCGTGTGGATGTCTTTTAAGCTCATATTCGTGTGTTTTTGCATTTAAAATGCTTTTAGGCAAGGCTCATTTTTTGCACACTCGCGCACAACGCCGTTTAATTCACTCACCTTTAATGCTTTACACCCAATAAAAAAGGCAATGGATTAATCCATCGCCCTCAAGAAATCTGAAATTTAAGGGAATTTTTATTTTTGACCTTTATCACTGAGCGGCCCAGTCGGCCCCGCCCCCCCGCGCTCGGAGCACCGCTATAGCCACCGCTCATCTGGAAGGGCGAAGTGAAAGCCGCAGCAGTTCCCCCACCACCTTGTCCACCCTGGCTATCGGTACCGCCACCGCCAGCACCACCGCCAGCACCACCGCCAGCACCACCGCCAGCACCAGCAGGCCCACCACCTAAAATTCCAGAGGCTCCAATTTGGATACCCGAAACCGTAAACGCAGGAGGATTGAAGTCGGGTTCCCAGCGCAGGGCAACATAGCGTGTTTTCACCACGGATTTGGTCTTGATTTTGATCACGCCCTCACCATTTGCGTCCTCGGCTTTGGCCGTCGGTTCCATGGTGTCAAACACCGTCGAGTCAAAGCTAAGGCGACCGCGCCAGTCTTCTTTTTCGGGGAGGACTTCAAAGGTGTAAACCAACAGCCGAACAGGACGCGCCGAATGGGTGGAACCAAATTCTTCCAGCGAGCGGACCTGCCCCAGATCATAAACAACAGTGCGATACTTTTCGTTACTCTCAGGAAAATTGATGCTACCACCTTTGAGAGCTTCATTGCGTGCAGCAAGCGTTTCAGGACTGATGTAGATCAGGCGTCCGCCACCGATGCCGCTCGCCAGATTGACCATGGTTCCAGAATTGTCGGCATTCTGTTTGAAGGTGTAGTCTGAAGCCGAATCGGAGCCGAAGACTTGAAACCCGCGGATCGAGCCACCACGAACGATTTCGAACTGGAGGCGCAGGTAGCGGCCCTGAGCTGCACCCGTGGCAAGATTCACCAAACGATCCGAAGGGGAAAAAACCACACTCACCAGACTGTTCCAAGCCTTGCCATCAGCGCTGATTGAGGCCTCCACCTTGCCTTCAAGTCCATCGCTTACAAATGAAGCACGGTTCACCACCGACTGCTTGATGAACTTGATCACAGCGTCACTTTTACCAGCTGCGATTTTAATCGGGCGGAGTGGATCACCTTGAATGAAATTATCTGAATCACTGATGCCGTGAACCTCGCTAACTTCGGCCTTTGCGGATGCCAGGCTCATATTCACAGGCACCTTATCAATCCCAGGGAGACGACTCCATTTGGCCACGGCCAAGGAGATCATCAAAGCGGAAAGCATCAGGGTTAAATTTGATTTAGCCTCAATGATCTGTGGAGGATTCATTTTGTGTTAGGTTGTGCAAGTGCTTTACCTATACTCATGTTACGAATTACGTCAAACTATTTTGAACTATTTTTACAGCACGCAGTGCCTCATTGAAAAGGACACCGTAGGGGGAGAGACCGGGGCAGTAGGATCAAGTCGATGCCTCACAAAAGGCGACACCATGGCCAATGGAGCCATGCTTGATGAAAGAAAGCCTTGAAGACTACACCCGCGTGATGC